>DATNKF010000086.1:0-10469 GCA_035603555.1 Allostellaceae bacterium | reverse complement strand
TTGCATCTGCTCGTACATCTCGAGAAGTGCAGTCAAGTTTTCGTCGCCCGGCCGCAGACGGAACACCCCGGCCCCGCCATTGCCGAACAGCGGTTTCAAGATGATGTCCCCGTGCTCCTTCCAGAAGGCGCGGATCTCGTCGCGGTCGCGGGTGAGCAGGGTTGGGGGCATCAGCTCTCTGAAGCGCAGCACAAAAAGCTTCTCCGGCGCATTGCGTACCGCGGCTGGATCATTGACGACGAGCGGGCCGTCTTCCGGCAGCAGCTCGAGAAGATGTGTGGCCGTGATGTAGGCCATGTCGAACGGCGGGTCCTGCCGCATCAGGATGACGTCGAACCCGCCAAGGTCGAGCTCTTCGACGGCGCCGAAACGATGGTGGTTGCCGTGGCGCCGGGTGACCTCAAGCCGCCGACCGCGGGCATAGAGCCGCCCATCCCGCAAGGTCAGGGCGTCCGGCAAATAGTGGAACAGACCATGCCCGCGCTGCTGTGCCTCAAGGGCCAGCGCAAAGGTTGAATCCGCATCGATATTGATCGTCTCGATCGGATCCATCTGGATTGCGACGGCGAGCGACATGCCGACCTCCGGTTTCGGTTCCCGCCGATATAGCACGCTCGGCATGACGGGATCACGGGGGCTGCCCTTATTTCCAGCCTTGATCGATGCATGCGTCGAAGCACGTCGCCCCCGGAACGGGCGACCCGCGTCTATATGACGGATTGCGGACGGCGAAGGGCACCCGACGGTCGGGGGGCTCGCCGCGGGAGTAACCCTGCAGTCGGACATTTTATTTGAGAAAGCGCTGACGCCGCATTTTTCGCCTTGGCGCTTTCGCTTTTGCAACATTCATCATTAAAGATCTCGCAAAATAAAATTCTGCGCCTCTAGTAATAGTTCTCCCACAACCGAACAACGCCGTCGCGGTGAGTGGGTGGCGCTTAACTGAGCCGACGACAGTGGGGAACACCATGGTTAACAACTAAAGGAGCAGGCGGTGTTGACATTTGAGTTTTGCCCTGTTTAGCTTGCCCTTCCCCCCTGTCCCACCCGGATGCATCGGCAACAATCCGGGACGACACCGATCTCCATCCCCTAGGCCGATCCAATACCGTTGGAATGGCAGCGCGACTGCTCGTCTTCGCGTCGGGATGTTCAGCAAAAAGGAGACAATGCCGGATGCTTATGCGTCGAACCGTCGGCATCTCTGTCGCGTTTTTGGTAATCTCTACCAGCGCGATGGCCGCAGCGACCGATAAGGCGGCCTCCCACCATGCCGACCAGCCGTGTGGCGACAAATCCCAGCGAGCGGCACAGCGGACCGGCAAAACCCAAGTGGTTTCCATCAATCGCTCCGACTCCCGCGCGCGCTCCGCCCGTCATGGCTCGGCAGCACTGCATCGTCAGGCGGTTGCGCACCTTGCCGACAATCATGACGATGAAGCGGCTCCTCCGCAGTTGTCGGGAGGCCGGCAGATCGGCAAAGCGGCTTGGTACAATCACGTCGGTTCCCTGACATCGAGCGGAGAACGCGTGGACACGGTGACGCCCACCGCCGCCCATCGCACGCTGCCGCTTTACTCTTACGCCAGGGTGACGCACCTCGACAGCCGCCGCTCGGTGGTCGTCAGGATCAACGACCGCGGCCCATGGACCCGCCGGTTTATCATCGATCTTTCACCGCGCGCCGCCGACGAGCTCAATATGCGGCGCGCCGGAGTGGCGGCCGTCATGATCGAACCCGTAACGGGGCCGAGCGCAGCTGCGGGTGCAAACGTCGTAACACGAGATACTAGCGCGTCTGTGACGCAATAGGGCTCGGCCGGCCGACAATCCGGTCCGGCTCTATGGCTTCCTGCGATCGTCCCGATGCCAGAGCATCAGCCGCTGGCCGGCTTGAGATGCAGATGCCGCTCGATACGCCGGACGCGCTCCTCGAGATCGCTGATCAGTATGCCATGGCCGAGAACTGAAGCGTGATAATGGGTCAACGTCTCGCGCAATCCTGCCAGGTCGGTCGAAAGGTCGGCGAATTTGCGGTCGTGTGCGTTGACGACCGCGGCAAGCTCATCGAGCTTACTGCTGTGCCCGTTAACGACGCTGATTAGCTCATTGAGCTTACCGGTGTGTTCGTCGAACCGGCGGTCGTGCTCATCCAAGCGGCTGAGAATGGCGTCGAACCGGCGGTCGTGCTCATCCAAACGGCTGAGAAAGGCGTCGAACCGGCGGTCATGCTCGTTAAATCGGCGATCATGCCCGGCAACGATCCGAGCGACTTCGGACAGAAGCTGGTAGACCGCCGAGATGTCGGGACCGTCGTGTCCGCTCATTCCTGCCTCACCTCGACATTTTTGCCGTCCGGCGGCTATGCGGGTGGGTTGTGCTCGAAAAACTCGATGTCCTGGGGACGCGGCTTCCAGTCAGGGTTGCTCGGCCATTCCTTTGTGCGGCCCGACATCTCGTCGCCGTAACGCACCCGGAAGAGCAGAGTTCGCTGCGGACCATTGACGTATTCGTGCAGCTCGCCGCGCGGGTGTACGACAAAGCTTCCGGGTTCGATTGTAATCGTCTCGGTGGGGGTACGCATCGTGCCGCCGCCCTCGAAGCAGAAGTAGATCTCCGTCGCATCGGGATGACAGTGGTAGGGGCTGGTCTGGCCCGGCTCCCAGCAAGCGATCGTCACATCGCCTTCGCCGGTCGTACCGAGGACCCGTTCCACATGCTTTTTTGCGTCGAACCGCTGCTCGGCCGGCAAACTGAAAGCGTACATCCTCTGACCTCCTGCGATCGCCGAACGCTAAACCGGTTCCTCGCCAGGGGGCAAGCCGGATCCCGATCGTACTGGACGCGGCGGCCGGGTCAGCCTTAGCCTTGCCGCGGATCGTTGCAAGGAGGAAGGGATGACGCAGGCGAGCCGCCTTCGCAGGTTGCTGCGGCAGGACGGGATGGTGGTGGCCCCGGGTGCCTATGACTGCATCACCGCTAGGTTGATCGAACAGGGAGGATTTGCCGCCGTCTATATGACAGGAGCCGGCACAGCAGCGAGCTTGGGATATCCCGATTTCGGCCTCGTCACGATGTCGGAGATGGTCGCCAATGCCCGGCGCATCGCGGGTGCAGTCGATGTCCCGGTCCTCGCCGATGCCGACACCGGCTACGGGAACGAGCTCAACGTCTTTCGCACCGTGCGCGAATTCGAGCGCAGCGGGGTATCGGGAATTCACATCGAGGATCAGCAATTCCCGAAGAAATGCGGCCATCTCGAAGGCAAAGAGATCGTCTCGCGAGAGGACTACCTGGCAAAGATCCGCGCCGCCGTCGCCGCACGTAGCAACCAGGATTTCACGATCATCGCGCGCACCGACGCGCGCGCCGTCGCCGGCTTCGACGAGGCGGTCGCCCGCGCCAACGCAGCCTTGGCCGCCGGCGCCGACATGGCATTCGTCGAGGCGCCACAAACATTGGAGGAGGTGGCGGCCGTACCGCGCCTTGTCGACGGGCATTGCCTCCTCAATGTGGTGCGCGGCGGCAAGACGCCGGATCTCGATTTGCGCGAGGCCGAGGCGATGGGCTACAAGCTCGCCATCGTGCCAGGACTTCTGATCCAGAGCGTGGTCGGCATTTGTGACCAGATGCTCGCCGACTTGCGCTCGACGGGCCGCCATCCGCGGCCTCCCAAGGAGATCACGGTGTCCGAGATGTTCCGGCGATTTGGGGCCGACGAGTGGGACGCGCTGCGCGAGCGCTTCCGCGCTACGCCCAGCTCCTAGCCCGCCTTCGCTCCCTCAAAGCGCAGGATTTCGACGCATGGCGGCGCCGCGAGGACCTCACTGAAGGCATGCATCCAATTGCCGGTTTCCTCAGCCGAGCCGACGCCGCGGCTACGGAACTGATCGAGCTGATCGAGTTCGGTCAGCTCGACCTCGAACTGCAGCGCCGCGCCGTTGCCGTGGCCGCGCGTCAGTGGCACCAGCAGCCGGGCGTTCAGGCCCCTGCCGTGTGCGGCCTCGACCTCTCGTTTGATGAACTCATCGACCGCTGGCGATTGACTGGCAGCACGTCGTATGAAAAGCGAGCCAAATACATCGTTACCTCCGGTTTCCGCTGGCGGGAAGCTCCCTAACCGCCCGCCTTTCTCGTCAACGTGCAGGCCTAGCGGTTGCTCCATCGCGAGCCCCTTTGCTCCGGCCGACGGCCTCGATCAGGCGGCTTTGGCGACGTCCCCGCGGTCGTGCGCCGCGGCGAAGTCGACCTCGGGGCCGACCGGAATGATCCCGCTCGGGTTGAGATTGGGCATACCGCCGTAATAACCGAGCTTGATGCCGGGCATGTCGACCGTCTCGACAACGCCCGGCATCTGATAGATCTCGCGCATATAGTTCGACAGGTTGTGATAGTCGGCAATCCGGCGCAAATTGCATTTGAAATGGGAGTAATAGACGGCGTCGAACCGCACCAATGTCGGAAACAACCGTAAGTCCGCTTCGGTGAAACGGTCGCCGGCCAGATAGCGCTGGCGGCCGAGCCGTTCCTCGACCGCGTCGAGCGCCGAGAACAGCTTGCCGAAGCTCGCCTCGTAAGCCTGTTGGGTTCGGGCAAAGCCGCAACGATAGACGCCGTTGTTGATATTCTCGTAGACCACGGAATTGATCGCGTCGATCGTAGCGCGGAGCGCCTCCGGGTAGAGATCGAGCGCAGCATTACCAAACTCGTCGAACTCCGAATTCAGCATGCGGATGATCTCTGACGATTCGTTGTTGACGATCGTGCGTGTCTCGCGGTCCCAAAGCACCGGGACGGTGGCGCGGCCGGTGTAGTCGGGGTTGGCCGCGGTATAGACCTGATGCACGTGGAAGACGCCGTCGATGGGTTGGATGTCGTCCAATCCGCGCGAGTAGGCCCAACCCTCGCCCTTCGGCAAATCCGATTGCAGGATCCCGATCGTGCTTTCGAGCCCCTTGAGCTTGCGCATCAACACCGTTCGGTGCGCCCATGGACAGGAGGGTGCGGTGACCAGCATGTAGCGCCCGACCCCGACCTTGAAGCCGGACGAGCCGTCGCGGCTGACGCGATCGCGGAAACACGAATCCGGGCGCACAAAGCTCCCATCTCTGCCCGTCATCCCCAGCTCTGCGCGGGGTGGGTCCTCCTGATGCCAGATGCCGTTCACGAGCATACCCATCCGCGTTCCCCGGTCTAAGTGACGCCGCATCGCAGCTTGATGCCGGTTTGTATATTCTCGAACCGGCTGTTTTGGGAGGTATCGTGTCGAAGCCGCCGATCTTGATCGGGAAGTATTTCGCGGCGCCCTCCGTCTTCGAGCCGGAAAATCTGCTCCGGGAGGCGCGCCGCCAGAAGAATTTGCCGAGCGCCGAAGTGCCGGAGATCTGTATCCTCGATCCGGACGGCGACATCGTTCGCTCGCTTCAGAGGGCCAGGCGAACCCGCCTTTCACCGGGTTGGGCCTGCTACCACACCGATCTTTTCGAATTCGAGCATGCCGACGAACGCTTCGGCATAATCGGCTGTGCTGTGGGCGCTTCGTTCGCGGTGCTCGTCGCAGAACAGTTGTTCGTTTCGGGCTGCCGGTTTCTGGTCAGCATGACCTCGGCCGGACAAATCGTGCAACAGGCCCCGCCGCCCTATTTCATGCTGATCGATCGCGCGCTGCGCGACGAAGGCACGAGCTATCATTATCTGCCGCCGGCGGAGTTCGTCGCGGCCGAGCAGAGACTGGTCGAAGCGGCAATGAAGACATTGGCGACGTCCGGGCAACCGGTTTGCCGCGGCGCCAGCTGGACCACCGATGCGCCGTTTCGCGAGACCGCAGGAGCTATCGCTCACTGCCGCGCGCGGCAGGTGCTGGCGGTCGAGATGGAAGCGGCAGGGCTCTATGCGTTTGCCTGTGCGCGCCGCAAACCGGTCTTGTGCTTTGCCCATGTCACAAACCAAATGGCGGTCGTCGAGGGCGATTTCGAAAAAGGCGAGGCCGATGGCAGCGCTGCTTCGCTGAGCGTGATTGTGGCGGCGGCGAACGCTTGGCGCGGCCTGGCAGCCCCCGAGCCGGGCCGCGCTGATGAAGGGAGGTCCGCCGAATGAACCCCGACCCGATTTCCGACGTTGTCGCTTTCCTGCAGCAGCCCGGATGGACCACCGGAATATTCTGGCTGCTCGCCCTCGCCAGCGTTGCCATCGCGGTTTATGCCTTCAGCACGATCCCGAGCCAGCGCCGCGCTAGCCACATCTGCGACTGGGTCTTTCGTTTCCTGATCGGGTGCATGTGGTGGCAGCAGACTCTGTGGAAGCTGCCGCCTTACTATACCGACCACCCCGAGCAGCCTTTCGGCGAAACCGGACTTGCCTACTGGATGGGAGTCATGGGGAAGTCCGCCGCGATCCCGGCGCAAGCCGATTTCGTCAACAACATCGTGCTGCCGAATTTCTATCTGTTCGCGCCGATCGTTTACGGTCTCGAGGTGCTGACCGCGGTGTCGCTGCTCCTCGGGCTCTTTGTGCGGCTATGGGGCGTCATCGGCGCCCTGCAGATACTCAATCTGTGGCTCGGTCTCTACCGTGCCCCCGGCGAGTGGCCGTGGACCTATTTCTTTCTTCTCCTGCTGATGCTGATATTCGCGCTGCACCGCTATGGCCGCGGGCTCGGCCTCGACGCGATCATCCTCGGGCGATCGCAAGCCAGAGGCATCCTCGGGCGGCTGTGGCTGGCAATAGCGACTTGAGGGAAAGGTGACGCTGCCGCGGCATTCCGCCGCGCTAGGCGGAGCGGAACGTCAGTAGGCCCGCCGGGTTCTTAGGGTCTGCCATGCAGCGAAAACATCGCTACGATTAGCAATCGGTGCTTTCGCCGGGCCCATAAGGTTCCAAATAACGCCCGTGAGGAAAGCCGAAGGCGGTGTTTCACCGACGCGAGGCAGGCCGCGCTGAAGGTCAGTCGTCGCGTCAACTCTAAAGAGGAATGACATGAAGACCGGATTGCTCGCCGCCACCGCACTGGCGGTCATTGCTGCCGTGAGCCTCGCGCCCGCCATGGCCCAACGGCTCGGGCCCGACGACACGCGGTTGACCGACTGGAGCGACATGTTGGGCCAGAACGGCATAAATGCCGCCACGCCTACGCCTGATGGCCGTGGCTATGTGTGGGAATACCACTACGGACATAATGGCTCATGGGAGGGACATTGGGTGCCCGAGTCGCTGGCTAGCGGGCCGCATCACCAGTAGTCGACCGCTAGAATTGAACGAACCCGCCCGGTGCCGGAAGGTACCGGGGGGCTCGTTCAGCTTGTAGCGTGATGTTCTGTCCCGGGAGGGGTGGTGTCCAAACTGCCGCGCCGGCTCCGGGCTGATCGCCCTCTGACCCTCCGGAGAACGGCGGCGCCCGGCGGCTACCTGCAACCAGCGCTTGTTCATTTTTTGGCCTGTATCGCACCTGCAGCAAATCAGCAGCGAGATTTCTCGGCATGGTTGCAATCCCTCGGGCTGATCTTTCCTCCTGGGAAGCGATCAGTTTGGAGGATACCGTGCAAATCAGGCGATCCTACGGCCATGTGATCGAGCGCCTCGGTGCGGTTCGATCACATTGCGTTATAGCCGCCATCGACGGTGACCGTGCTGCCGGTCATCCAGGTCGAGTCGTCCGAGGCGAGAAACAGAATGGCGCCGACCAGATCCTGCGGGTCGCCCAGGCGGCCGAGCGGGATCTGCGCGATCGTCGCACGCCGCCGCTCGGGATCGGCGTAGCTTGCACGGGTCAATCCGGTCAGAGTCGGGCCGGGCGCGATCGCGTTGACCCGGATGCCGTGCGCCGCGAGATCGAGCGCCATCGCGTGGGTCAGCGAGCGCCCGCCGCCTTTCGAGGCGACATAGGCGGCACGCTCGGGACGGGCTACCTCGGCGAGCTGCGAGGTGACATTGATGATGCTACCGCTGCCTCCCTGGCGGACCATCTGCCGCGCCGCCGCCTGGCCAAGATGGAACATGCCGGTCAGATTGACCGCGATCACGCGCTCCCACTCGTCGGGATCGAGGTCGAGAAAAGTTCCGCCATGGCTGACCCCGGCGCAGTCGAGGAGCACGTCGAGCCGGCCGAACTCGCGCACCGTCGCGGCCACCGCGGCATCGACCGCCGAACGGTCGCGCACATCGAGGGGGATCGCGATTGCCCGGCCGTCGGAAGCGCGGATCCGAGCGGCGATGGTTTCAGCCGCGGTTCCGTCGATGTCGCCGCACACCACCGTAGCGCCCTCGCGCGCCAACCCCTCGGCTCCGGCGCCGCCGATGCCGCCGCCCGCACCCGCCACCAGCACCACTTTTCCATCGACGCGGCCCATCGCGATCCTCCCGGCTGTTTCGCATCGGGCACTATAGCGCAGCCCCGTCAGGTCCGCGCGGAAGGCGGCAGGTCAAGATCCGCACGAAAGAGTAAGCCTTCATCGTCCCCGCCTGGACGAGTCTGCTAAGGCGCCCGCCGAAGTCCGTGGATGGCCGGGTCGAGCCCGGCCACGAACGATTGGGGGACCCGCAATCGCCGCAGCCTCCACTTTTTCGTTCATGGCCGGCCTTGCGCCGGCTATCCAGGAAGCTAGCAAGGCGTCGATCGCTAGATAGAACACAACAACAATGTAGAGGAAATTTCATCAGGCGCAACTTATGTGTTATTTAACCGCTTGTCGCATTCGGGAGGAGTCGATGACGCACATCTACGTCATTCACGAAAACGCGGCGTGGCTGGCGCCGCTGGCCATGGCGCTCGATCGGCAGCGGCTTCCCTGGCGCGACTGGTTTCTCGACCGCGGCGTCTTCGATCTGTCGCGGCCGCCGCCCGAGGGCGTTTTCTACAATCGGATGAGCGCCTCCTCGCATACCCGGGACCACCGCTACGCCGCCGAACTGACTGCCGCGGTGCTCGCCTGGCTCGAGCAGCACGGCCGCCGCGTCGTCAACGGCCGCCGCGCGCTCGACCTCGAAATCAGCAAGGCACGCCAATATGCCGCCCTCGGAGCCGCCGGCATTCGCACGCCCGATACCGTCCTCGTCGCCGGCAAGGAGCTGCTCGTCGCGGCGGCGCGCCAGCACTTTGACGGCACCCCATTTATCCTCAAGCCGAACCGTGGAGGCAAAGGGCTCGGTGTGCGGCTCTTTCACACTGCCGACGCACTTGCGGGCTACCTCGACGGACCGGATTACGAGCCGCCTGTGGACGGTTTGCACTTGCTGCAGCAGTATGTCCGGGCCCCGGTGCCGCTGATCACCCGCGCCGAGTTTGTCGGCGGGCGGTTCATGTATGCAGTCGAGGTCGACACCAGCGACGGTTTCGAGCTGTGTCCGGCCGATGTCTGCACCGTCGGCGACGCGTTTTGTCCGGCGGGTGAGGCACCGCGCGCGAAGTTTACGATCATCGACGATATCGCCCCCGATCTGATGCGCCGCTACGAGGCGTTTCTCGCCGCCAACGACATCGGCGTCGCCGGGATCGAGTTCATCGCCGACGGCGCCGGCACTCTCTACACCTACGACGTCAACACCAACACGAACTACAACCCCGACGCCGAAGCCCGCGCCGGGCGTTCCGGAATGGGCACGCTCGCCCGCTATCTGGGCGGCGAGCTCGACCGCCTAACGCGGCGCCGCGACGCTGCCGATTGACGGATAGGAAGAGGATCAGTCGGCAGCGATTTTTGCCGGCATCGGACAAGTGACCCCGGTGCCGCCGAGACCGCAATATCCATAGGGATTCTTTGCCAGATACTGCTGGTGATAGTCCTCGGCGAAGTAGAAGGGCGGGGCCTCGCGGACCTCGGTGGTGATCTCACGCAGCCCGGCCGCTTCGAGCTGACGCTGGTAAGCCTCGCGCGCCGCTTCGGCGAGTGCGGCCTGCTGCGGCGAGAAAGTGTAGACCGCGGAGCGGTATTGAGTGCCGACATCATTGCCCTGGCGCATGCCCTGGGTCGGGTCGTGGCTCTCCCAGAACAGTTTCAGGAGCGCTTCGTAGCTCGTGATGTCAGGGTCGTAGACGACGAGCACCGCCTCTGTGTGGCCGGTGCGTCCGCTGCAGACCTCTTCGTAGGTCGGGTTGGGGGTGGAACCCCCGGCGTAGCCGACGGCGGTGACCCAGACCCCCGGCGCCTGCCAGAACACCCGTTCGGCACCCCAAAAGCAGCCGAGCCCGAACACCGCTTTCTCCAGGCCCTCGGTATAGGGCCCGACGAGAGCATGGCCATTTACAAAATGCCGCTCCGGCACGGGCATCATAACTGCCCGGCCGGGCAAACACTCTGCGGGCCCGGGAACGACCAGCTTGTCACGCATAAACGGCCACATCGGGCACCCCTTTTCTTGAATCCGTCAGCCTGAACGCAGGCTTCCCGCATGTAGGCAAGCAGCCCACCGGCGCCAATGCTGATCGCTTGGCATCGGCAAAATTAGCGGGACACAAAAAGCATTGGATCCACTTT
>DATNKF010000085.1:0-2310 GCA_035603555.1 Allostellaceae bacterium | reverse complement strand
CTCGACGTGTCCACCAAACTCGTAACGCATGGCCGAGAGCACTCGGTTGGCGAAATCCGCTTCGCCGCGCGAGCTGAAGCGCTCGTACAACGCGGCGGTGAGGACGTGCGCCGGCACCGCCTCGTCGATGGCCGCCTTGATTGTCCAGCGTCCCTCGCCCGAATCCGAAACGCGCCCAGCGAACCCGGCAAGGGCCCCGTCTTTAGCAAGAGCGCTTGCCGTCAGGTCCAACAGCCAGGAGGCGATCACACTGCCGCGCCGCCACAATTCAGTGATGTCGGGCAGATTGAGATCGTATTGATAATGCTCGGGCTCGCGCAGCGGCGTCGTTTCGGCGTCGATTGCGTGGGTCTGCTTGCCGACATTGGCGGAGCGCAGAACACCCAATCCCTCGGCGTAAGCGGCCATGACGCCATATTCGATGCCGTTATGCACCATCTTGACGAAATGCCCGGCACCGTTGGGCCCGCAATGCAGGTAGCCCTGTTCGGCGGTGCCCCCCATTGCCTGGCGTCCCGGGGTGCGCGGGATGTCTCCTCTTCCGGGTGCCAGCGTCGCAAAGATAGGATCGAGGCGCCGCACCACCTCAGGCTCGCCGCCGATCATCATGCAGTAGCCGCGCTCCAGCCCCCAAACGCCGCCGCTGGTTCCGACATCGACGTAGTGGATCTGTTTCGGCGACAGTTCCTTGGCTCGCCTGATGTCGTCGATATAGTAGGAATTGCCGCCGTCGATCAGGATGTCGCCGGGCTCGAGCGACGGCAGAAGGTCGGCGATCGTCTTGTCGACGACGGCAGCTGGCACCATCAGCCAGACGGCGCGCGGCTTCTCCAGCTTCCTGACGAGGTCGGCGAGCGAGGACGACCCCGTCGCCTTTTCCTTGGCCATCTCATTGACCGCGTCCGGCGACATGTCGAAGACCACGCAATCATGGCCGCCCTTGAGCAGGCGCCGCACCATGTTGGCGCCCATCCGGCCGAGGCCGATCATTCCGAGCTGCATCTGGGACCTCCTATTCAGAAAAGCTTACGGTGGCGCATTAGCCGATCAGAAAGTCGGGGAACTCATAAGTGCACAGATCGCCGATGCGTTCGACTGTCATGTCGGCAGCGGGTCTATACGAGCCGGCGTCGGGGGCATGAGCAAACTGCCCTTGCCGCGGCAGCACTGTGGTCACCCGGTCGCCCCAAATTTTCTTTACCTCAGCCAGAATTCGCGGCTTGTCGTCCACCAGAACGTAGCGGCGCGCGGGGTAGCGCTGCTCGACATCAGCCAGCTCCTCCTCCTTGTGGATGTATATCAGCACGTTTCCCTCGACGGCCTCGAAGATGCCGGAGCGCTCGACCTTGCGCGGCTGGAAGACGACATCCCCATCGGAAAGGATCACCGTCCGCGCCCAGCCTCGGAAGCGCTCGAGAACATCGAGCGCTCCCGGGTAGAGCCGATTGGCGAAGGGGTAATCCACCAGATACGACGACATCGACAGCAGATGGATGTCCTTCGGGTGCTCGACCCGATAGCGCTGCAAGGCGCCGAGATAGTCCCGGTAGCCCAGATCGCTGAACAGCTGCTCGAGGATCGCCCAATAGCGGTCGCGACACGCCGCTCCGAACTCGCGTTCGAGATGGCGCTTGAGATCGGCCTGGATGCGATCGTTGTCGAGCAGAGTGTTGTCGACATCGACAAGAAACACGGTCTGGTCAGGAGTTATCATCAATCAACCTTCTCTGCATGGTGGGTGTCGTTCCACAATCGAATTGTCGGCTCGCCGAGGTTGTGCTCGTAGCCGAGCACGCTCAGGCTCGCGGTTCCGAGAAGAAAATAGCGCCCGCCAGCGGCTTCGATGCCGAGCCAGCGCGCGGCGAGCACGCGCAGAATATGCGCGCTGGAGAACACCAAGACGTCACCCTGGACCGCGCGTATCCGGTCGACGACGCGGTCGGCCCGTGCTCCTACCTGGTCCGGAGCCTCCCCACCGGGGCAGCCGTCGCGGAACAGAAACCAATCCGGACGTTCCCGCAGGATCTCGACAGTCCGGCGGCCTTCATATTGGCCATAGTCCCACTCGACCAAATCCGGATCGGGTTCGGCCTTCTCGCCGAAACCTGCCAGCTCGCACGTCCTGACAGCGCGTTGCAACGGGCTGGTGAAGACCTTGGCAAAGCTCAGCCCGCTCAGCCGCGCCCCGAGCGCCCGGGCATTGGCTTCGCCACGTTCGGTCAGCGGCAGATCGGTTCGGCCGGTATGCTGACCCGACAGGCTCCAGGCGGTCTCGCCGTGCCTGGCCAGATAGACGACAGGAAGCGCTTC
>DATNKF010000084.1:0-8073 GCA_035603555.1 Allostellaceae bacterium | reverse complement strand
AGTGAATTCGGCGTCGGTAACTTTAACACGGGCGCCTTGGCCCTGGCGCAGCACCCAGACCTCGACATCGAGCGTGATCGACGTTCGCCCGAGCCGCTTGACAGCGGTGTAGCAGCAGACGGTGTCGCCGACATGCACCGGGTGCAGAAAGGTGATGTTCGACACCGCTACGGTTACCACCCGCCCGCCCGCATGCGGGGTCGCCGACATCTTGCCCGCCGAATCCATCAACGACATGATCCAGCCGCCGAAAATATCGCCTTTTGGGTTGCTGTCGGCCGGCATCGCCAAGGTGCGAGAGGCGAGCTCGCCCTTCGGTTCGGTGGAATTGCGTTGCTTGTCCTTCGAACGCATCGCTCCATCTCCAGAGGGCTACGGGCGACCGGCCTCGTATGTTGCATTGCAACAAGAACATGTCAATAGCTTTGAAATAAGGCGATTTTTTGATACCGCATTGCATAATAAATCATCAATGGCGAGACCCTGATCGATAGGTGCCCGTCGGCCCTCGGGCCGCAGAAGGCTCAGCCGTTCTTCTCTCGCTGCGGCGCGAGATTGCGCTTGGGCATCCCCGGAAACGTTTGCTCGTACACCCTTTCCGCCGCCCGGCTGAGAGCGCCCCGGTCGGCGTCGCCGACGATCACGCAGCCAAGACCCTCATCGGCCCAGTAGAAAGCGCCGACGTTCTTGTCTTGCCGATAAACGCTCGCTTCTCCGGCGACCCCGGGCCGCACATACACGGTGAGCCGGTCTCCCGCGCCGTTCTCGTACATCAGCTGTGCCGCGGGCCCGCTCCCGGCGGGCAGGAGGCGTCCCCCCATCAGGCGGTAGCCCGTTGCGGATAGATCCGGCACCACGAGCGGTCGGCCCAAACGTTTGGAGAGCCACTGCACGAGATGCGCCTCTTGGGCGGCGTCGACCTCGACGGGATGACGAACCTCGACCGCGAAGGTTCGGTGTGCCGCGAGCGCGTCGGCCATGATCGTCCCGGCGGCCAGCGCCGATGGAGGCGAGGCCCGAGGGGACATTAAATCTCGTGCAGTCCAGCCGCCGATACCGCCGAGAGCAACGAGCAAAATCGCGGCCGCGATCTCGGCAAGTCGTCGCCCTCGCCGTCGCTGGCGCTCGGCGATGAGCCGAGTGAGCCGCAGGCGCGTCGGGATCGGCCCCTCGGCGCGTTCGCCGAAGGCCGCTCGTAATGCTTGCCGCTGCTCGGCGAACTGGGACAGCCGTTCGCGGATCTCTGGATGGGCTGCGAGATAGGATCCGACGGCCTCGGCGCGGTCGGGCGAAAGCCGCCCGTCGACATAGGCCATCAGCTCGTCGTCGCCGACCGGGCCGGGGAGATCGGTCACTTCACTTTCCCCAGCTGGGCTTTGACCGGCTGCCGCTCGCCGCTGAGATATCGGCGTAGCTTCTCGCGTCCGCGCGACAGCCGCGACATGACCGTGCCGATCGGCACGCCCAAGACCCGTGCCGCCTCGCCATAGGACAGGTCTTCGACGGTAACCAGAAAGAGCACCGAACGCTGCTCCTCCGGCAATTCCGCAAAAGCCCGCAGCAGATCGCGGTGGATGAGCGCCGCCTCCTGTTCTCCCTCGACCTCCGGCCGATCAACCGCAACATCGGTCGAGCGATGATGTGCGCTGCGCCGTTTCTCGCGGTGCAAGTCGGTCAGAAAACGATGGTAGAGGATCGTGTAAAGCCAGCCGTGCATATCGCCATCGTTCCGGCGCAAATGCCAGCGCGAGAGCGCGCGCTCGAGAGTGTCTTGCACGAGATCATCGGCGCGTTCGGGATCGCCGCGCAGCAGCTGGCGGGCGAAGCGCCGCAGCCCGGGGATATGCGCTTCGATCTGAGCCGCAGGGTGATCTGGCATTGCCTGTCCCCGGCAAGTCCGGCCGCCGGTCAACGGCCACAATGCCCGCCGCTTCGGCCGCAATCTCCAGTCGGCGTCGGTGCCTCGGGTCATTGTTTCGGGCATTATCGGCGTGCTTGCATTTCATCGGTCATCACAATTCTGTTAACTACGCTGCCCTTTCGGATTATTCCGCACCGCATGGCCGATGGCTGCCGACGAATATTGACGCGCGCGGCGTGGCTGTCTGGCTCCATTGATCACCACTTGCCGCCCCGCCGGTCACGACGGCGCGACTGGATCTCGCGGTTAACTGATCGACCAATTGAAGCAGATCTACATGGAAGATGATCTGGAGAAGATCGATAAGGTAAACTGGTAAGGAGAAGATGTACCGGTCGCTCGAAATAGGATAGTTTCCTGATGTTGCCGCTATGCACGAGCCCGGAAAAACGGGCCGGCAGCGGCATCGCTGGCCGTAACGGCCCGCGTCATGAACAGGAGGCAGGTGATGATGAAGCGAGATCCTCGCGTGCTCGCAGCAGCGGGCGCGCTGTTGCTGTTGTCCGTAGGGACAGCATCAGCGCAAAAGCAGGGCGGAATCCTGAAAATCGGCCATTTCGACAGTCCGGCGAGCATGTCGATGCTCGAGGAATCGACGCTTGCGGTCAATCGGCCAATGATGGGGGTTTTCAACAACCTGGTCATGTTCGACCAGCGCGTGCCGCAAAACACGCTGCGATCGATCGTCCCGGACCTTGCTACCGGCTGGGCCTGGAACGAGGAGGGCACGGAGCTGACCTTTCCGTTGCGCCAGGGTGTGAATTGGCATGACGGCAAGCCGTTCACCGCCGGCGACGTCAAATGCACTATCGACTTGCTGCAGGGCAACGCCAGCGAGAAGCTCCGCATCAACCCGCGCAAGACTTGGTACAGCAATGTCGACGCGGTGACGACCAACGGCGATTACGAGGTCACCTTGCATCTGAAGCAGCCGCAGCCTTCCATTCTGGCGATGCTGGCCACCGGCTGGTCACCGATCTATCCCTGCCATGTCTCGCCGCGCGACATGCGGACCCATCCGATCGGCACGGGCCCGTTCAAATTTGTCGAGTTCAGGTCCAACGAGTTGATCAAGGTGGCGCGCAACCCGGATTACTGGAAACCGGGGCGGCCCTATCTCGACGGCATCGAGCACCGAATCATCAAAGATGTGTCGACCCGGCTTCTTTCCTTCATCTCCGGCAACGAGGACGTGTATTTCGGCGTCACGATGCCGCAATTGAAGAATGTGAAGAACCAGGTGCCGCAGGCGATGTGCAGCATGTACACCGGGAACGTTCCCCGCAACCTGCTCGTCAACCGCAACGTGCCACCGTTCGATAACCCGGATCTGCGCCGGGCCATGTCCCTGAGCGTTGACCACCAGACCTTCATCGACATTCTTGGCGAAGGCAAGGGCGGCGTCGGCGGCGTCATGCAGCCGCCGCCGGCTGGGGTTTGGGGCATGCCGCTGGAGATGTTGCGAACATTGCCGGGCTATGATCCCGACATCGCGAAAAACCGCGCCGAAGGCCGCAAGATCATGGAGAGGCTCGGCTATGGGCCCAATAAGCGGCTGCCAGTCACGGTATCCACTCGCAATCTGGCGCCTTATCGCGATCCGGCGGTGATCATGATCGACCAGCTGAAAGAGGTCTATATCGACGGCGAGCTTAATCCGATTGACACCACGCAATGGTATCCGATGCTCATGCGGAAGGACTACAAGGTCGCGCTCAACGTCACTGAGACGGAGGTCGATGATCCTGATCCTGTATTGCACGAGAACTATGTGTGCGGCGCACAGCGCAACTACACCGGCTATTGCAATCCCGAGGTCGACAAGCTGGTCGAACGGCAATCCACAGAATCCGATATCGAGAAACGCAAGCAGCTAGTGTGGGAGATCGAACGCAAGCTGGCCGAGGAGGACGCCCGCCCGATCCTGTTCTATCTGCAAAATGCCAATTGTTGGCGGCCTCAGCTCAAAGGGCTGACGACGATGGCCAACAGCATCTACAATTCTTGGCGGTTCGAGGACCTTTGGCTCGATAACTAACCTCGATCGCCGGTCGGTCGGCCATTCGAAGTTCTTTATTCGGCGGATGTCGTCCAGGTCATCGATTTCCTGGAATGCCGACAGATCGGTGAGCTCGATTCTCGGCATCGGGCCGCCGGTGGCTTTGCTGATCCGCGGCTGGACTCGCTCTCCCTTCGTGCCCCTCTGATTGTCGGCCACGATCAATCGCAGCCCGTCTTCGATCAGAGAAGTGAGGGTGCGGCCTTCCGCGGCGGCCTTGCGCTTCGCGCGGTTGAGAAGGTCTTCGGGAAGTCGGACGGTGGTTCGCTCGGTCATATGTCACGACATACTAATAGGTGATGTTATGTCAAATGTGGGCGGCCGTTTTCGTTCTGAAGGGATTGTTGTAGGATGCAGTGAACATGATCGCCGGCGACAGAAGCCAAGGGAGGGTAGGGGATGCCGTACGCTCTGTATGTGTGCCTGCAAGATGAGGACAAGATCGCGGCCTTCGCCATCGATGCCGATACCGGCCGCTTGACGCGGCAGGCCGAGGCCGTGGTCTCGGGCGGGCCGTCGGTAATGGCGATCAGCCCGGACCGCCGCGTGCTCTATGTCGGGCATCGAGCCCAGCCGGCGATCTCGAGCTTCCGGATCGATCACGCCAAGGGCGTGCTCACGCCGCAGGGGACGGTTTCGGCAGAACAAGCGCCGACGTTTCTGGCGACCGACCGCTCCGGCAGGTTCCTGCTCTCCGCCTATTATCAAGGCGGGTATGCGGCGGTCCATCCTCTCGCAGGGGACGGTGCGGTCGGCGCCGGGGCCCTCGACCGGCAAATCACGGCGTCGGGCGCTCACGCGATCAGCACCGACCCCTCCAACCGGTACGCCTTCGTGCCGCACATCGCCCGCCTCAACGACAACGTGCTGGAGCCGCCGCGGGATAACCCCGGCCCCAATGTGATTTTCCAGTTCAGGTTCGACGCGCAGACCGGCCGTTTAAGCCCCAATACACCGCTGCGGGTCGAGCCGGCCGAACGCCTCGGGCCCCGCCACTATTGCTTTCATCCGACCCAGGATATTGCCTATTTCTCCAATGAGCAGGGCTGCAGTGTGACAGCCTATCGCCTCGACCGGGCGACGGGGGCCCTCTCCGCGGTGCAGACGATCTCGACCCTGCCCGAGGGGTACACCGCACGGAACACCTGCTCCCAGATCCACCTCACACCCTCGGGGCAATTCCTCTATGTCGGCAACCGCGGGCACAACAGCATCGCGGGCTTCGCCGTCGAGGCGACCGGCCGGCTGACGGCGATTGGGCAGGCGTCGACCGAGCCGGTTCCCAGCGCCTTCTGTCTCGACCCCGCGGGCCATTTCGTCTTCGCCGCCGGCTCGGCCTCGGGGCGCCTCGCCTCCTACCGCATCAACGGCGAGACCGGCGCGCTAACGCCGCTGGCGACCTATGCCGCGGGCCAGCGGCCCCAGGCGGTGCTGGCAACCCGTCTCGGCGACTAGAGAACACTGCCCGGCCCAGGTGGTAGACACGGCGAAGCGGCTGTGCAATCCTAGCGAAGAACGTACGGGGAACATGATGCCAGGTAATCCGCGTGCAGCGATCATGCTGGCCGAGCGGCGTTTCCCGGTCCGCATTCGGATCGGCATTCCGCCCGACGGTCTCGGCCGGCGCCATGCCCAATTGACGGCGTGGCTCGATGAGAATTGCGGTGCCGACGGGTGGGCCATGACGCCGTCGGGAACGCGCGGCGTGCTGAACGACGCCCTCTCGATCTATTTCGCCGACGCAACGCTGGGGAGCGCCTTTGTCGCCCGGTGGTGCGCCGGCTATGGCGCCGAGACGGCCGGCGGGGTGTTCCGGGTGCGCGAAGTCGAGCCGGTGCTGCGGCTCGGAGCGGGGCCGCACAGGACCCCATGAGGGGGCAAGATCACCTCGGTGCAGCGAGTTGGCTGGCGTCTTGGGACGAGAACTCACCGCTGGTCCGTTATAGCCTGGGCATGCACGCCCGCAGGAGACCTTGAATGCGCGTTCTCGGATTGGCGTTGGCGGGAGTGCTTGCTCTGACCGCCCCGACGGCGGCGCAGACTGCTCCGCCGGGATCGAAGATCGGGCCAGCCGCCGCGGGTCCGGCGCCGGGCATCGCCCAACCACGGGATGGCAATGGCCCGGGCGGGCCTCCGACACCCAATGGTTGGGCGCGCGGCGGGCACCAAATGCCCGGCCACCCGCGCCAATGGAACGGCGGACCGGTTCCGCCGCATTGGGGGCCGAATGGTATTCCCGGCGGGTGGGGTCCCTATCCGGGGCTGGGGGTCCCGACCTACTGGGTTTGGGGCCCCAGCGGCGGGGCCTTCGATTATCCGTTCTCGGATTGGCGAGGCCCGACCGGGGGTTGGGGTAATCCATAACCGGCAACGGCGTCGACGCCGTCTGAGTTCCTCGCAGGGTGCCGTATCGTCAGCCGGGTAATTTCGCTTAAAATATCCGGCGATGCCGGCACGAACCCTTGCCCTGGCGCTGCTGCTCCTGCTATGCGCGACGTTGGCCGTTCGCGCCGCCGAGCCCGCTGGCGCAACGGTCGTCTTGCAGCTGCCGCCGTCGATGTCGCCCGAGGCGGTCAAAGGCCTGATCGCCGATCTCGCGGCCAAAGGTGCTCGACCGGCAGCGAATTCCCCTGATCCTTCGGCGGTGGCTTCTCCGGCTTTGCTCACCGGCGCCAGTTTGACGGCGCGGGTGTGGGAGGCCACAAAACAGGCGGTGCGCGCGGTGCCGATGCTCCTTCAAGTACCGCAAGTCTGGATCCAGCGCGTCGAGGCCGAAGGCGGCACGCGCCGCGCAGCTCTCCGGTTTTGGGTCATCGCGCTTGCTGGTTTCGTGGCGGCGCCGTTGATCGGGTTGGCAGTCCGCGCGCTGCTCGATCGCGGGCCTGTCGTTGAGGCGGGGCTGGCACCCCGCCTGCGCGCGGCTTTCATCAGGTTTCTTGTCGCGGTCGCGGGCCTCGCCGTTTTCGCTTTCCTGTTCTGCACCGCGCTGATCGGCATGCTCGCGATGTCGGCGGGCCGGCCGATCCTCGAAGAGACCGCCGACCACCTGATCTGGGCGGCACTGCAATGGCGGGTGTCGATCGTTCTGCTGACGATCGTCGTATCGCCGCATCGCCCCGACCTGCGGCTGCTGGCGATCGACGACGCCGACGCGCGGGTCTGCTCTCGCTGGTTCTCGGTTTATCTGGCGGCCGCTCCGCTCAACGTCTTTGTGGTTTGGTTCGTTGAGCGGCTCGGCTTCGGACAAGACGCGGTATTCGGCGCGGCGCTATCTTTGGGGCTCATCATAACCCTATACAAAGTAGCCATGTTCTGGGCCACTCGCCGGCCGATCGCGCGGGCGATCCTGGCCGCGACCGGCGGCGAGCCGGGCCCGGTACGGCGAGCGGTGGCGGCATCCTGGCACTGGGTCTTCATCGCGCTCTCGCTCGGCATATTCATCGCCGCGGGAATCGAGTTCGCCCTGGGAAAGGGTGCTTGGGTCGCCCGCGCCTCGACGGCGACGCAGGGGATTGTCGTCGCCCTGGCGGTGCTGGGGCAGGCCGGCCACAGATTGATCGCGCTGCGGTTCGCCGGTGACGACGGAGACATCAGGCTGACCCTGCGCCGCGCGCGGTTCCGCCGCGCCCTCAATTGGTCGATTGACGCGCTCCTGTGGATCCTCGGGGCGGCCTGGCTCGCCGAGACCTGGGGTCTCGACCTCGTCGATCCGGCGCCGGGCAGTGTCGAACGGCTGTTCGTGCGCCCGACCCTCGAAGCGGCGGCGACGGTCGTCGCTGCCTGGATCCTGTGGACCGCGCTCAGCGCTATCATCGACGAGAAGATGCTGCCGCCCGCGGCGCCCGGCGAAGAGGATGAAATCCCGGGCTCGGCCTCGCGGCTCGACACCTTGCTGCCGCTGCTGCGCAACATCTTGCTGATCTGCCTCGCGGTCATCGCGGTGATTCTCGCGCTCGCGACGCTTGGTCTCGACATCGGCCCGCTCCTCGCCGGGCTCGGCGTTGTCGGCATCGCGATCGGCTTTGGCGCGCAAAGCCTGGTGCGCGACGTGATCTCGGGGATCTTCTTTCTGATGGAGGACGCCTTTCGGGTC
>DATNKF010000083.1:0-11131 GCA_035603555.1 Allostellaceae bacterium | reverse complement strand
TTTCAGAGTGGCGATGGTCGTGGTCTTGCCAGCGATGTAGAAGCCAACCGCGTTGCCGATCCCGATCCCGCCTACCAGCAGAGCGGTGAGCCCGACGAGGTTGAGGTACTGCGCCAACCGGTCGATCAGTCGCCGCAGCGCAGGTGAGGCCTCGCCGAAGGTGCGGACCTGCCAGCCGGCAGTCGGAAAATCAGCTCGCGCGCGCTCGGCCCAGGAGCGGGCGTCGACCGCGGGCGGCAGCCGCACCCGGTAATGATAGCTGACCAGGGCGCCCGGCCTTAGCAGGCCGGTTTCGGCGAGCGCTTGGGCCGCGATGATGACGCGCGGCCCGAACTGTAGCCCACCCGCCGCGGCGTCGGGCTCGCGCTGGATCGTGGCGCGCAGCTGCAATGTTGTTTCGCCGATCTTGATACTGTCCCCGACCACCAGACCGAGCCGGTCGAGAATAGTGTGGTCCACCGCCGCACCAAATCTGCCTCCGTGTTGGTCGAGCGCTGCGGCGAGCTCTTGGACCGGCGAGAGGGCTATAGTGCCGTAGAGCGGGTAGGCCGGATCGACTGCTTTCAGCTCGATCAGGCTACGCCGATCGCCGTCTGGTGTGCGCACCATGGCTCGCATCGTCGCGATCTCGGATACCTGGCCGCTCTCCGACAGAAAAGCGCGCTCGGCGGGGTCGGCTGCCCGCAGAGTAAGTCGCGCCTCTACGTCCCCGCCGAGCAAGTCGCGCGCATCGGCCCTGATGCCGGCGACAACGGCGGCAGCGAGCGAGCCGATGCCGGCAACCGAGGTTACCCCGAGCACGAGGCAGGCGAGAAAGACGCGCAAACCGCGGATCCCGCCACGCAGCTCGCGGCGGGCGAGGCGGAAGGCATAAACAACCGGTATTGCGCTCAAAGGGCGCGCCACGCGGCGCCGACCCGCAACGGCGTGATACGCCGATCCTCGACGATCGTGCCGTCCAGCACGTGTATCTGGCGCCCGCAGCGTCCGGCGACGCTCGGATCGTGCGTGATCAAGAGCAGGGTCGTCCCGTACCGCGCCTGGTGCTCGAACAGGCAATCGATCACCAGGCGGCCGGTCGCGGCGTCGAGATTGCCCGTTGGCTCGTCGGCGAGGAGCAGCTTTGGCCGGGCGATGAAGGCACGGGCGATCGCCACGCGTTGCTGCTCGCCGCCGGAAAGCTGCCCGGGATAATGGGTCAGGCGATGGTCGAGGCCGACCGCCGCGAGGCCCTGAGCTGCAGAATCGAACGCATCCCGGCGGCCGCCGAGCTCGAGGGGAAGAGCGACGTTTTCGAGTGCCGTCATCGTCGGGATCAGGTGAAAGGCCTGGAACACGATCCCCATGCGATCGCGGCGGAGGCGTGCCAGCGCATCTTCGTTGAGCGCCCCGAGGTCGTGTCCGTCGACCCGCACCCGCCCGGCGCTCGCACGCTCCAGCCCACCTACGACCATCATCAGCGTTGATTTCCCCGAGCCCGACGGGCCGACGAGACTCACTGTCTCGCCTGCGGCGATCTCAAGTGAAACGCCGCGCAGAATGTTGACGGGCCCCGCCGCGCTCCCCAGAGTCAGGCTGACATCTTCCAGCACCACGAGCGGGCCGCCGGAATGAAAAGAGCTGGTCATGTTCGGTCCAAGCTACGGGAGCGGCGGCACCGACGATATGGCGCGGTAGCGGGGCTTTTCAACGCGATGCGGCCAAACTGCCAAGCCCCTCACCCTCCCGCTGACGCGGGCCCCTCCCTCTCCCCGCTTGCCCCCACCCTTCCCTTCCCCGCGAGCGGGGAAGGGTTAGGGAGAGGGCGCGGAGAGGGCTGGGGTGACGGGCGCAGCGCCGCTCGTCGCATCCTCGGGGCAACAGGCTTATGTCTGACCCTCGCCATCACGCCGGCCGCAGCGCACGTCCCGGTGATCCTCGATTTTGGCGACAGCCTGACCGCCGGCTACGGGCTGGCGCCTGAACAGGCCTTCCCCCCGCGGCTTCAAGCTGCGCTGCAGCGGCGGGGGATCGAGACGCGAGTCGTTAATGCCGGTGTCTCCGGAGATACCACAGCAGGGGGCCTGGCACGGCTCGATTGGGCGCTCGCCGACAAGCCCGATCTGGTGATCCTGGCGCTCGGCGCCAACGATGCGCTGCGTGGCATCGACCCCGCGGCCGTGCGCAACAACCTCGACAAGATGCTCCGGAGGATCAAAACCACCGGTGCGAAAGTGCTGCTCGTCGGCATGCTCGCGCCGCCGAATTGGGGAGAGGAGTACAAGACCGAGTTTGATCGAATCTTTCCCGATCTTGCGCGAACCAACGGCGTGCCGCTTTATCCATTCTTTCTAGAAGGTGTCGCAATGAAGCCGGAGCTCAATCAGCCAGACGGTCTTCACCCGAACGAACGTGGCGTCGCGGTGCTGGTCGATCGGATCGCGCCGGTCGTCGCCCGTCTCGTCGAGGGCGCGTCGTGAGCGCGCAGTTCGCTGCCGCTGCCGCCGCCGGAGAACCGGAAAGCCTCGCCGCGCAATGCATCGCCGGCCTCTCCCCCGTGGATGGAGCCACGCTGGGGATACTCTATACGACCGAGCCGGCGGCGGCGGCCCTGCCCGAGCTTGTCCGCGCTCTTGCCGAACACACGGGAATTCGTTCTTGGGTCGGCGGAGTAGGGCTCGGGGTTTGTTCGGCGACGACCGAGATCTTCGACCAGCCCGCCGTCGTGGTCATGACAGCGGCGTTGCGGCCGGAGGACTTCCGCGTTTTCGCGGCTACCGCCGATCCCGGATCGGATCTGCCCCGTCGGCATTCGCGCTGGATCGAGGGTGTGCAGCCGGTCCTGGCGCTCGTTCATGCCGATCCGCGCTGCCGCGACATGCAGAAGGCCGCGACGGATGCGGCTTCGGCGAGCGGTGCCTATCTTGTTGGCGGTCTCTTATCTCATCGCTGTGCCAGTCCGCTTCTCGCCATGATCGCGGGCGAAGACGCCGGCGGCAGTGAAGGAATAGCCGGGCTGATGCTGGCTCCCGGAGTTGCTGTCGCGACAGGCTTGACCCAAGGCTGCGTGCCGGTCGGGCCCGTTCATCGGGTCGATGAGGCGCGCGAGAACGTCTTGATGATCGTCGATGGCCGCCCTGCCCTTGCCGTCTTTTGCGAGGACATCGGCCCTGAGCTCACGGCCGATCTGCGGCGCGTCGGCGGGCTGATCTTTGCCGGACTTCCGGTCGCCGGGTCGGATACCGGTGATTATCTCGTTCGCAACCTGCTGGCGATCGACGCCGGGCGCGGGTGGCTCGTGCTCGGCGCCGAGGTCGCCGCGGGCGATTCGATCCTGTTCTGCCGCCGCGATCCGGAGAGTGCTCGGCGCGACATGAACCGGATGGTCCAGCAGCTCGCGCGCCGGCTCAGCGGGCCACCGAAAGCCGGCGTGTATGTCAGCTGCGTCGCCCGCGGCGCAGCGCTGTTTGGCGATACCGGTGTGGAAACCGGTCTCATCCGCGAGACGCTGGGTGAGTTCCCGCTGATCGGCTTCTTCGCCAACGGCGAGATCTCGCGCGACCGGCTTTACGGGCACACCGGCGTTCTTACCCTGTTCACCTGAATTGCCTGTGGGCGGATTGCGGTCGCTGCGATGCTGCGGCTCTTTGTCGGGATCGGCTTTCCACCAGAGCTCAAGCTGCGGTTGTCGTTGCTGTGCTCTGGGGTCGACGGGGCGAGATGGGTGGATCCCGGCAATTTCCATCTGACCCTGCGCTTCATCGGCGAGACGGCGGAGGACGTCGCGGCCGATATCGACGAGGCGCTGGCTCGACTGCGGGCCCGCCGCTTTACATTGCAGCTCTCCGGGACCGGTGTTTTCGGGGGAGACAAGCCGCGCAGCCTCTGGGTGGGGGTCGAGCGCTGCCCCGAGCTGGTCGCTCTGCGCGACAAGGTCGAGCAAGCGCTGATCGGCGTGGGACTTGCGCCGGAACCGCGCAAATTCTCTCCGCACGTCACCTTGTCGCGGCTCCATAGGCCGGCGCTCGACAAGCTCGCCGGCTTTCTCGCCGCGCACGCCCAGTTCCGCGCCGACCCGCTGGCAGTCGAAGGCTTCAGCCTGATAGCGAGCTTCCAGACCAAGGCTGGCTCGGTCTACGAAGACCAGGCAGATTACCCGTTGCTCCACTGAGGCAGGGGGAGGTGAGATGGCCTATTGGCTGGTGAAATCGGAACCGTCGAGCTATTCGTGGGATCAGCTGGTCGCCGACGGCCGCACCCATTGGAACGGTGTGCGCAACGCCCAGGCACAGAACAATCTGAGGGCCATGAAGCCTGGCGACCGGGCGTTCTTCTACCACTCGAACGAGGGCAAGGAGATCGTCGGGGTCGCCGAAGTGGTCAAAGGCTTCTACCCCGACCCGAGCGATCAGAGCGGCAAACTCGGCATGGTCGATGTCAAACCCGTTATGCCGGTCGCGGTCAAGGTCGGGTTACCGGCCATGAGAGCAAACCCCGAGCTTTCCGGTTTGTCGCTGCTGAGGCAGTCGAGGCTCTCGGTATGTCCCGTCAGCGAAAGCGAATGGATCGCGATTTGCGGAATGGCAGGAATTCCCGC
The DNA here is from genome assembly GCA_035603555.1 of Allostellaceae bacterium. Classification (GTDB taxonomy): domain Bacteria; phylum Pseudomonadota; class Alphaproteobacteria; order ATCC43930; family CGMCC-115725; genus AP-15. Next base: position 6,555 of record DATNKF010000083.1, on the reverse strand, counting down.
CTGAGACGGTCTGAGACAGGCTTACGTATCGGTTACAAGGAGTTACAAAACTTTACCCTGAAGGCGGCGCGTGGGCATCATTGTCCACATCGGAAATTGCCAGCTTGGGGGGCGCGACTTGGATAGGGTCTTTGATTTCCGCGAAGCCGAGGCGAGCTTTTCGAGCGGCGCAACCGGCAGGTTTATCGACCCGGTCCGGCGGCACCTCGCAATCGTCGATCAGAGCCCGCTGCGCCGCGAATGCCTTAAACTCGCACTCGCCCAGCAACCTCGCCGTTGGCATGTGGACGATTTCTCGGATGCCGCCGAGCTCGCGCGGCTCGTCCGAGGCGGGGCGGGCTTCGAGGTGATCCTGCTCGGCGCATCGACTAGCGCACATATCGATCTCGCCGACATCGCTCTGCTCACTGCGGCGGCGCCGGAAACCCCGATCCTCGTTGCCGCAGAGTGCGACGACGCCGAAGGCGCGCGCGCTATCCTGCGTTCCGGCGCGCGCGGCTTTCTGCCGACAAGCCTCGGCCTCAAGGTCTTGATGGGCGCGCTAGAGCGCATGCGCACCGGTGGGACTTATGTGCCGCTGGCGTTGTCCGAGCGGATGTTGTCGGGCGCGGTCGAGCGCAAGCGGCACTCGCCTTGGCCCGAGCTGACCCGGCGGCAGCGCGATGTTCTGGCATTGATCTCCGAGGGCAAGTCGAACAAGCTGATTGGCGACGCCTTGAATATGACCGAGAGCACGGTGAAGGCGCACGTCAAGCAGATCATCAAGCGCTTGCATGTGGCGAACCGGACGCAGGCGGCGCTGATGGCGACCCGCGCCAACTGGGCGGCCGCCCGCCACTAACCCCGCCAACGAAGGGGTATTGTAAGGTCTTTCAAGGGCGGAATAATCTTCGGCGGAACCGTGCGGAGCACGGTTCAAGACCGTCAGCCGAGGAGGAGCCGCCGCCATGTCAAGCCGGACCGTGATCCCGATCTCGGCGCATCCGCAGATCGGCAAGATCGACGAGAACACCTATCGCCGGCTTTACCAGCAGTCGCTAGCCAATCCCGACGGCTTTTGGGGCGAGCACGGCAAGCGGGTCGATTGGATCAAGCCGTTCACCAAAGTTAAGAACGCGTCGTTCGAGGGTGATGTCCGGATTGCCTGGTACGAGGACGGCACGCTCAATGCCTCGTACAACTGCATCGACCGCCATCTGCCGCAGCGCGCCGAGCAAACCGCGATCCTGTGGGAGGGCGACGATCCCGGCGATGACCGCCGCGTCACCTATCGCGAGCTGCACGAAGCGGTGTGCCGGCTGGCCAACGTGCTGAAGGCGCGGGGCGTCAAGAAAGGCGACCGCGTCACGATCTATCTGCCGATGATCCCCGAGATCGCGGTGGCGATGCTCGCCTGCGCCCGCATCGGGGCGATCCACTCCGTCGTCTTCGGCGGCTTTTCCCCCGACAGCCTGGCGGGACGCATTCGCGATTGCCGCTCGACGGTGCTGATCACCGCCGACGAGGGGCGGCGCGGCGGCCGCTCGGTCCCGCTCAAGCGCAATGCCGACAACGCTCTGCGGCAATGCCCGGAAGTGCGCGAGGTCATCGTCGTCCGCCACACCGGAGGTGCCATCGACTGGGTCGAAGGCCGCGACATCTGGTATCACGAGGCCTGCGCCGCCGCCTCGGCCGACTGCCCGCCGGAGGAGATGTCGGCCGAGGATCCGCTCTTCATCCTCTACACCTCGGGGTCGACCGGGCAACCGAAGGGGGTATTGCACACCACCGGCGGCTATCTCGTCTACACGTCAATGACCCACGAATACGTCTTCGACTACCGCGACGGCGAGGTCTACTGGTGCACCGCCGATGTCGGCTGGGTCACTGGGCACAGCTACATCGTCTATGGGCCGCTCGCCAACGGCGCCACGACCCTGATCTTCGAGGGCGTGCCCAACTATCCGGACCCCTCGCGGTTCTGGCAGGTCGTCGACAAGCACAATGTACGGATCTTCTACACCGCGCCGACCGCGATCCGCGCTCTGATGCGCGAGGGCGAGGAGTGGATTCGGCGCACCAACCGGTCCTCGTTGCGGATCCTCGGCACGGTCGGCGAGCCGATCAACCCCGACGTGTGGCTATGGTATTATGATCATGTCGGCGAGCAGCGCTGCCCGGTTGTCGATACCTGGTGGCAGACCGAGACGGGCGGAATCCTGATCACCCCGATCCCCGGTGCGACGCCGCTGAAGCCGGGATCCGCAACGCGCCCCTTCTTCGGCGTCGAGCCGGTCATCGTCGACAATGGCGGCAGGCCGGTGGACGGCCCGGGCGAGGGGAACCTCTGTCTCGCCCGTTCCTGGCCCGGACAGATGCGCACAGTGTTCGGCGACCACGCCCGTTTCGTGGCAACCTATTTCTCTGCCTTTCCCGGCCTCTACTTCACCGGGGATGGGGTCCGTCGCGACGAAGACGGGTTCTATTGGCTGACCGGCCGGGTCGACGACGTGATCAATGTCGCGGGCCATCGGCTCGGCACCGCCGAGATCGAGAGTGCGCTCGTAGCCCATCCGAAAGTGGCCGAAGCTGCCGTCGTCGGTTATCCGCACGAGCTCAAGGGCCAGGGTATTTACGCCTATGTCACGTTGCGGATCGACGAAGAGCCAAGCGAGGAGCTCAAGCGCGAGCTCGTGGCCTGGGTGCGACAGGAGATCAGCCCGATCGCCGCCCCCGACCTGCTGCAATGGGCGCCCGGCCTGCCAAAGACTCGCTCCGGCAAGATCATGCGGCGCATTCTGCGCAAGATCGCCGCCAATGAGCACGACGCCCTCGGCGACGTGACGACCCTCGCCGAACCAGCTGTCGTCGACGAGCTTGTCGACAACCGGATGAACCGCGCCTGATCTCAGCCTAGGATCTGCCGCAACTGGCGGCTGGCGACGACAAGTAGCGCGAGATCCGGCGTAACGACGGTGCGCAATTCGCGGACCAGTGCCTCCACCGGAGCAAGCAAAGCCGACCGCGTGGTGGCCCAGGCGGCGAGCGGGTCCGGTTCTGCGGCGCAATCGCTCGCCAGAATGCGCGCCGCGAGATCTGCCTGTAGCGCGAAGAGATCATCGACAGTCGCCTCGACAGCGAGCTTCTGCCACGAGGTTTCGGCCGGCAGCCGGCGCGCAGCGGCGCGCATCTCGTCGAACGCAAGTCGGGCGCCTACGCCGTAATAGATCCGCGCGGCGCGGTCGAGCGGCTGGCCCGAGCCTTGCGCAAGCTCGTCAATGTCGAGGGCGGAAGCGAGAAAGATCAATCGCGCGAGGCGTGCGGCGAGCGCTTCGGGCACGCTCGCTTCTCGAAGGCGCAGAGTGCGTTCGGCGACAGTGTTCTTATCGTGCTCCGGCAGCAGCTCCGATAGCGCCGCCGCGAGGCTCCGGACTCTTGGCTCGAGCCTGGTGATCTCGCGGCCGAGATCCAGCCGCCGGCGCCGTAGCAACCATGCGGCGGCTTGCTCGATCAATCCGGTGATCTCGATCAGAATGTCGATCTGCGCGCGGGCTGCCACCTGATTGTCGAGCGCCTCGATCTCCGCCCAGAGCGGCCTCAGCTCGAACGCCTCGCGCACGATCAGGTAGGTGCGGGCCGCATCGGGCGGTGCACTGCCGGTGCGGGTCTGCATCTCGTTGACAAAGGTGAGGCCGGCGCGGTTGACGAGATCGTTGGTGACGAGAGTGGCAGTGATCTCGCGGCATAGCGGATGCATGGCGATTTGAGCACGGAATCGGTCGCGCAGCGCTGCCGGGAAATAACCCCGGAGGTCCTCAGCCAGTTCAGGCGCGTCGGGCAGATCGGAGGTGAGCAGCTCGCCGTAGAGCGCCATCTTCGCGTAAGCGAGCAGGACGGCGAGCTCTGGACGGACAAGCCCGCGACGCTGCGCCGCCCGCTCCGCGAGAATCTCGTCGTCCGGCAGGTACTCGAGGGCGCGATCGAGCCGGCCGGACCGCTCGAGGTCGCGCATTAGGCGGATGTGGCGGTCGAGGGCGGAGGCACCCTGCGCCTCGGCGACCGACAAAGCGGCACCCTGGAGATAATTGTCACGCAGCACCAATGCAGCGACGTCATCGGCCATCATGGCGAGCAGCGGCTCGCGCTCAGCCGCAGCGAGCGCACCCGAAGCGATCGCGCGGCCGAGCAGGATCTTGATGTTGACCTCGTGGTCCGACAGATCGACGCCGGCGGAATTGTCGATCGCGTCGGTATCGATACGACCGCCGGCGAGCGCATAGGCAACCCGCCCTCGCTGCGTCACGGCAAGATTGGCGCCCTCTCCCACCACCGTTGCGCGGACCTTGTCGCCGTCGATCCGTAAGGCGTCGTTGGCGCGGTCGCCGACCTGCGAATGGCTTTCGTCAGGCGCTTTCACAAACGTTCCGATTCCGCCGAACCACAACAGGTCGACCGGTGCCATCAACAGGCGTCGGATCAGCTCCGCCGGGGTCAGGCGATCTTCTTGGATGTCGAAGGCGCGCTTCATCTCGGGGCTGATCGGGATCGATTTCGCTCTGCGCTCGAACACACCCCCGCCGGCCGAGATCAGCGCCGGATCGTAATCTTCCCAGCTCGAACCCGGCAGGCGGAACAGCCGCTGCCGCTCGACGAAGCTCTGCTCTGGGTCGGGATCGGGATCGACGAAGACATGAAGGTGGTTGAAAGCGCCAAGGAGCCGCAACCGGCGTGACATCAGCATGCCGTTTCCGAACACGTCGCCCGACATGTCGCCGACGCCAATCACGGTCAGCCCGCTTGTGGCGATGTCCCGCCCGATCTCGCGGAAATGGCGCTCGACGAGCTCCCAGGCGCCGCGGGCAGTGATGCCCATCGCCTTGTGGTCGTACCCCGCAGAGCCACCGGAAGCGAACGCGTCGCCGAGCCAGAACCCGTACTCGGCCGAGATCGCGTTGGCGAAATCGGAGAACGCCGCAGTACCCTTGTCGGCGGCGACCACGAGATAGGGGTCGTCGCCATCATGCCGGACGACTCCACGCGGCGGCACGATCCGGTGTCCCGTGGGGGTGTCTGTGGAGGTCTCCGCGTCGATGTTGTCGGTAAGGTCGAGCAGACCGCGAATCAGCGTCCGATAGCACTCGATACCCTCGGCGCTCAACTTTTCGGGTGAGGCAGGCGGCTGCTTGACAACGAACCCGCCCTTCGACCCGACCGGCACGATCACCGCATTCTTGACCGTCTGCGCCTTCATCAGCCCGAGGATTTCGGTGCGAAAGTCCTCCTTGCGATCGGACCACCGGATGCCGCCGCGGGCGACTTTACCGGCGCGCATGTGGACCCCCTCGACGCGGGGGCTGTAGACGTAGATTTCGAAAAGCGGCCGCGGCTGCGGCATCAAATCGATCTCGCTGCTCGCAAGCTTGATGGCGAGATAGGGCTTGGCCGCGCCCGAAGGCAGCCGCTGATAGTAGTTCGTGCGCAGGGTGCGCAGGATCAGGGTCAGGAAGCTCCGCAAGATTTGGTCCTGGTCGAGGGTCTCTACCGCGTCGAGCGCGTGATCGATCGCCTGGACCTCTGCCATGGCGGGGAGAGAGGGATCAGTCCTGCGATCGGGACCGAAGCGGATCTCGAACAGCCGCGCGAGGCGGCGCGAAATCTCGGGATGTCCGCTAAGCGCGTCCTCCATATAGGCCTGGCTGAATGCGGTCCCGATTTGGCGCAAGACCTTGGCGTACAGCCGCAGCACGCTGATCTGGCGTGCCGACAGGCCGGCGGCGAGGACAAGGCGGTTAAATCCGTCGTTCTCCACTCGACCGGTCCACACAGCGATGACAGCCTCCTCGAACCGGGCGGCAATCGCGGCGGAGACCGTGGTCAGCAGCGCCACTCCGGCGAGCTGGAATTCGTGGATCCACACCGCGACGTCGTCGGCATGCTCGATGCAGAACGGCTCCTCGGCAACAACCCGCAGTCCGAGGTTCTCGAGGATCGGAAGTACGTCGGAGAGCACGACCGGATTTTTGGCGCGGTAAATACGCAACCCGGGCAGCTCACCAGGGCCTTTCGAATGCAGCGACACTTCGAGCGGCGAACCGGCCAGCACCGCGTCGGTCCGGCGCAAATCGGCGACCGCCTGGGCGGCATCCGTACGCGACTGGTAGCCAATCGGAAAGGAAGATACGCGGCGCAGCCGGGCGTGCGCTTCCTCCTCGCCGAGGGCTGCCGTCGCCGCTTCCTCGAGCTGGTCCGACCAGCTGCGCCCCGCCTCGGCAAGACGTTTTTCGAGCGCCGCATCATCGACTGCGGGCACCTTGCCCCGAGTGGTGCGGATGATGAACTGGATGCGCGCCAGCGGCGAATCGTCGAGGTGGGTGTAGAACGTCGACAGCTCACCGGAGAACGCCTCGGCGAGGATTGCAGCAAAACGTTCGCGGAGTGCCGCGTCATAACGCTCGCGCGGTACATAGACGAGGCAGGAGACGAAGCGTTCGAGCGGGTCGCGGCGGATGAAGAGCGCGATGCGCTGCCTTTCCCCAAGATTGAGGACGCCGATGACTGTTTCGAACAGCTGGTCTT
>DATNKF010000082.1:0-5168 GCA_035603555.1 Allostellaceae bacterium | reverse complement strand
GCCCGATCACCGCGACGAGCTCGCCTTCATACTGCACGCGCTCGGTCGCGTCGGCCGGGATGATGATCGCTTCGCCGTGTGCCACCAGCGCGTTGTTGGCGCGGTAGCCGATATCGGCGGCCTTCGGCAGGTTCGGCTCCTGGTCGCGCTTGCGCGCCGCGTCGATGACGTGCTCGGCGTAATTGAGGCCGGCACAGTAAAAGGTGCGCGGCTCGACTGGAACCAGCAGCTTGACCGACGACAACGGCTGTCGGATGGCTGTCCTTTCGTACCCGGCAAACGGGTCGCCCTTCACCTCGGTAACCGTATCGCCCTCGACGAGCCCATAAGCCGGATGGCCATTCGCCTCATACCGTACCCAGCGCATCTCCCGGTCTCCTCTCCTCCCAGTGGCTGCGCTATCTTAACCTCCTGACGACGGCGTGCGCCATCATCTCGCCGCCGCGGTCAGCAGCATTACGACCTCCGCGACCTGCTGAAAGGCCCCGAGCACGTCGCCGGTATAGCCTCCGATCCGGCGCTGCGCCATTACCCCCGAGCCGAGCAGCGCCGACCCTGCGAGCGCGATGGCCAGCGCACCGCGCCCCGGGCCGAGCGCTGCCAAGGCAAGCACTGTGCCGATGACGAGAGCCGCGATCGCCAGCGCCAGCCGGGGCCTTCCTGCCGTGGCTCCGAGACCCTCGGCCCGTGCCGGCGCCAAGATGCGCATCGCCAGCGGCAATGCGGCGCGCGAGGCAGCGTGAGCCGCGATCAGACTAACCCCCGCCTGGACTACCTCGCCGATCTCGGCGAGGGCTGCCGCGCGCAGCAGCACGCTCGAGACGATCGCCAGCACGCCAAAGGTTCCGTGGCGGCTGTCGCTCATGATCGCAAGCCGCTGTTCGCGATCAGAGCCGCCGAAGAGCCCGTCGGCGGTATCGGCGAGACCATCTTCGTGCAATGCGCCCGTCAACGCGAAACCTGCAAGGACCGCCAAGAGCGCTGCCGGCCAATCCCCGAGCCGGACCAGCTGGGCCAGCAGAAACACCAGTGCGGCGACCGCGCCGATGCCAGCCCCGACCAGCGGAAAGGCCCAGGCGGCATCAGCCAGCGATCCGGCGTGGCCGACCGGCCGTGGGGCCGGAATCCTGGTGAGAAAGGCGGTGGCGGCCGCGAAGTCAGCCAATAATCTGCTAGGACTCATGGCGACGACGGTAACCCTCGCGAGGCGACAACAGAAGGAAATGCCATGGACGATCCGGTTGCGGATCTGGACGAAATCCGCGCGCTGCTGGCTCATTTGCCGGGCCCCGATCTCGAAGCCGGCACCGCTGCGGCCCTTCGCCAAACCCAGCTGACGAAGCCCGCCGGGGCGCTCGGTCGGCTCGAGGAATTGGCGATCTGGCTTGCCACTTGGCAGGCCCGGCACCCGCCGCGGCTTGACCACCCGCGAACTCTGGTCTTCGCCGGCAACCACGGGGTCGCGGCTCGCGGGGTGTCGGCCTACCCCGCCGCGGTCACGGCGCAAATGGTGCAGAACTTCATCGCGGGGGGTGCGGCGGTCAACCAGCTGTGCCGCGTCCTCGATGCCGGTCTCAAGGTCTACGAGATGAACCTCGATACACCGACCGGGGACATCGTCGTCGAGCCGGCGATGAGCGAAACCGAATGCACCAGGGCGATGGCCTACGGAATGATGGCGGTCGAGCCGGGGATAGACGCACTGGCGCTGGGCGAGATGGGGATTGGCAATACCACCGCCGCGGCTGCTCTGTGCGCCGGGCTCTTCGGCGGCGAGGCGGAGCTATGGACCGGACCCGGCACCGGGGTCGCCGGAGCCGCACTGGCGGCCAAGCGGCGCGCGGTCGCCGAGGCGGTCGCCCACCATCGTCAGTTGGCAAGCGAGCCGTTCGACATGCTGCGGCGCCTGGGCGGTCTCGAGCTCGCCGCTATTGCCGGAGCGGTGATCGCGGCGCGATTGGGCCGCGTGCCGGTTGTGCTCGACGGCTTTGCCGCGACCGCTGCCGCCGCGGTGCTGTACGCTGCCGACCGGCATGCGCTCGACCATTGCGTGATCGGACACGTCTCGACCGAGCCCGGTCATCGACGGCTGCTGGAGCGGATCGGCCAACATCCGCTCCTCGATCTCGGCATGCGGCTAGGCGAAGCTTCAGGGGCAACGCTCGCCTTCGCGGTGCTCAAGGCGGCTATCGCCTGCCACAACGGGATGGCGACGTTCTCCGAGGCCGGGGTCAGCGGTCCGAGCTGAACGCGTCCTTATTCGCCCATCTGCAACAACGCTCCCCGGCGGCGGGCATCGTGGAAGGCAAAGAGAAAGGCGGCAGCGCCAAGGGTGACGTACACCAGGTCGAGCGCCGCCGCGGCAAACAGATAGTCGGCACGAAAGGTTCCCGTGAACAGGACCGCCCGCATGCCCTCGAATACATAAGTCGACGGCAATACCCAGGCGGCGTGCTGCAGCCAGTCCGGCAGGATCGAGACCGGGTAATATACGGCACTGATCGGCGATATGGTGAAGACGATGGTCCAGGCCAGACCCTCCGCCCCCAAGCCCTGGCGCAGGATCAGGCCACAGATCGCCATACCCAATGCCCAGCCCATGACCAGCAGCACGGCAAAGAACGCGACGAGCGGCAGCCCCATCGAGAAGATCGAGTAGTGATAGAGTGGGATCGCCAGCAGCGCCGCGGGCAGCATGCCGAGCAGGACGCGGATGAGGCTCATCGACAGCAGAGACAGCACCCATTCATAGGGACGCAGTGGTGTCACAAACAAATGCCCGAGATTGCGCGCCCACATCTCCTCGAGAAACGACATCGTCAGGCCGAGCTGGCCCCGAAACAAGACGTCCCACAGCATAACCGCGGCGAGCAGCACGCCAAACGCGCGGAAGACATAGCTGCTGTTGGCGTAGAGGAACTGGCTCATAAAACCCCAGATCAGCATCTGCAAGGTTGGCCAGTAGGTCAGCTCCAGGGTGCGCGGCCAGGAACTGCGGAGGATATAGAGATACCGGAGCAGCATCGCCCAAACCCGACCGGCGGAAAACCCGCGGCCCTTCACGACACCGGCTCCAGCTCGGTCCGCGATCTGCGCGCGATGTGGAGAAACACCTCTTCGAGGTTAGTGCGGCCATAGCGGTGGATCAGCGCTTCTGGACTCCCGCGATCGACGATATGACCGGCCTTCATCATCATGACGTCCGAGCACAGCCGCTCGACTTCGCCCATATTGTGCGAGGCCATCAGGATCGTGGCACCGGTGCGGGCGCGGTATTCTTCGAGATAACTGCGCACCCAATCGCCGGTATCCGGGTCGAGCGAGGCTGTGGGCTCGTCGAGCAGCAGCAGCTCGGGCTCATTTAAGAGCGCCTTGGCCAGCGCCACGCGGGTCTTTTGCCCAGCCGACAGCTTACCGGCCGGACGCTCGAGGAATTCGCCGATCTGCAGATCGTCGGCGAGCCTTTCGATGCGTTCGCCGCGTCTTGGCAGGCCGTAAAGCCGCGCATAGATCAGGAGGTTCTGGCGGACGGTGAGCCGGTGCGGCAGGTCGACAAAGGGCGAAGAGAAATTCATCCGCGGCAGCACCCGATAGCGATGCCGCAACATGTCTTCGCCGAGAACCTGCACCTCGCCTGCGGTCGGCAGCAAAAGGCCGAGCAGGATCGAGAGGGTCGTCGTCTTGCCCGCACCATTGCCGCCGAGCAATGCTGCGGTGACACCACGCCCGACGGCAAAGCTGATCCCGTCTACCGCGACGGTGCCCGAATAATGTTTGACGAGATTTTCGACTTTGACCGCAAGTTCGACCATCGCCCCAATATGACGCATGACCGGTCGAGCGGCCACCACGAGGCTGGCGCAAGCGCTGCATCGGCGCCGTTGCGCGCTTCGAGACGCGCTCCTCCGAGCGGTGAAGAAATCAGACATCGGGTAAATTAGAGCTGCCGGATTCTCCCTCGCCCCGCTTGCGGGGAGAGGGTCGGGGTGAGGGGTCTCTGCGTGATTGTACAAGGGCCCGCTATTGCAGATAGGCCGTTGCCCCTCACCCGAAATTCGCGCACAGGCGCGCGGATTTCGACCTCTCCCCGCAAGCGGGGCGAGGTGACTAAGCGCGGCCAATTCCTTCACACCCTCTCGGCATGAGGGAAGGTCGTTGATGGCATTAATGGAATTCCTCATTCTGAGGAAGCCGCTCAGCGGCTGTCTCGAAGAACGCACGGCGCTGATCCGCGGGAGTGGCGACCCGCGAGCTGCAAGACTCGACCTAACGAGATTGATTCGGTGACCGATACCAGCCTCATCACCCCGAGCGAGCCCTCGAGCCCGATCAGCCTGCGCACCTTGATCCTCATTCGCTGGGTTGCGATCGCGGGACAGGCCTCGACGATTCTGATCGTCCATTACGGGCTCGGCTTCGGCCTTCCCGTCGTTCCGGCACTCGCGGTCGTCGCCTCCTCGGCGCTTCTCAACCTCGTGCTGATCGTGCTCCGGTACTGGGCGGCCCGGCTCGGCGAGCGCGATGCCGCCCTCTATCTCGGCTACGACACCCTCCAGCTCGCCGTTCTGCTCTTTCTCACCGGCGGGTTGCAGAATCCGTTCGCGATCCTGATCCTGGCGCCGGTCACCGTAGCCGCGACGATTCTGTCGCGGCAGGCGGTGATCGCGCTGTCGGCCCTGGCGATCGCGGCGATCAGTGCGCTCGCCCTCTGGCACATGCCATTGCCGTGGCGCGCCGAGCCCTTGTTGTTTCCGCCCGAGCTCGTGCTCGGGATCTGGATCGCCCTGGTGCTCGCGACATTGTTCATCGGCGGCTACACCTGGAGTGTGGCGCAAGGGGCGCGCCGTCTGCGCGATGCGATGGCGGCAACCCAGCTGGCGCTGGCCCGCGAGCAGCGGGTCTCGGCAGTCGGTGCGCTCGCTGCGGCGGCGGCGCACGAGCTCGGTAGCCCGCTCGGGACGATTGCCGTCGTTGCCAAGGAGCTGGTGCGCGAGCTGCCGGAGGGCAGCCCCTATGCGGAAGATGCCGCACTGCTGTTGAGCCAATCCGAGCGTTGCCGCAAGATTCTCGCCGAGCTCTCCCATCACTCCGAAGAAGACGGCGAATCACCCTATACGCAGCTGCCGATCTCGGCCCTGATCGAGGCGGCGGCATTACCCCATCGTGAT
>DATNKF010000081.1:0-5732 GCA_035603555.1 Allostellaceae bacterium | reverse complement strand
CCGCAAGGCGGCACGACCGAACGGGAACGCATGCTGCTGGCCAATACCGGGATGGTGAGCGAGGCCGAGACCGAGGAGCTGATCGACGCGCTGGTCCACCAGCACGAGCCCGCCTATATCGAGAAGATCAGCGCCTTATTGCTGGCCGGCAAATCGCCGCGCCGGATCGTCGACGCGATCCAGCTGGCGGCGGCCCAAATCGTGCTCGAGACCGATGGCCCCAACAATTTCTCGATGCCGCAGCACACGTATGAGTACTGCAACACGCTCGGCTGGTTCTTCGACAATTTCGCCCATCCGCAGCGGCTGAAATTGCTCTACGTCGCGGGCTCGATGGTCAACCAAGCGGCGTGGAACCAGCGCAGCAGCGGCTGGCTCAAATCTGACCCGATCGGTGCGCCGCGCGGCGCCAACCGGCTGAGCGGCGGCCAGATCATCGAGCGGCTGGAGGCGGCGTTGGCAGCACTCGACGCGTCCCAATCCGTGGCCTGGATGAAGGCTTATCTCGACAGCGGTGCGGACCGCTCGCTATTGGTGCAGCGGCTGGCGCTGATGGCGGCGCGCTTCGGCAACGACCCGCACAACCAGGAAATCCCGCAATGCATGCTCGAGGATTACGGCAAGAACCAGTGCCGCGATCGTGAGCGGCTGTTGCTGGCCTGCGCCCATATCTCGGCCGGGCACCGCAAATACGGCGACCCCTTCGACGCCAGCCGCCGTTTTGGCAAGGCGATGGGTCTAGTCGAGCTGCAGTAAGAGGACCAGACCAGCGCTCCCCAACCGGGTTCAGCCTGCGGCACTGGCGCGCGCTGCGCGGATCGCGCGCCAGACCCGTTCGGGCGTAGCCGGCATTTCGATGTGATGCACGCCGAGCTCGGCGAGGGCGTCGACGATCGCGTTGATCACCGCGGCCAATGCCGGAGTGGTGCCGCCCTCGCCGCCGGAGCGGACGCCGAGGCGGTTCGACGGCGACGGCACCTCGCTGAGCGCAGTCCTTAGCTCCGGGAAGGTGGCGGCGCGCGGCATCGCGTAGTCCATAAAGCTCGCCGCCAGCAATTGCCCGCTCTCAGGGTCGTAGTGGCTGTGTTCGAGCAAGGCCTGGCCGACGCCCTGGGCGATGCCGCCATGGGTTTGGCCGTGCAGGATCATCGGGTTGACCGCGCGGCCGACATCGTCGACCGCGACATAGCCGACGATCTCGACGGCACCGGTCTCGGCATCGACCTCGACCTCGCAGATCTGCGTGCCGTAGGGGAAGCTCGCGACGGGGAGGGTCTGATCGGAGATGCCGGCGAGCGGCCCCCGTAGCTCCTGCGGCAGGTCCGTGCGCGTCATCGCGGCCGCGGCGACCTCGAACAGGTCGATCTCGCGATCGGTGCCGGCGATCCAGAAACGGCCTTCCTCGAACGCGATATCGGCTTCGCCGGCTTCGAGCAAAAAGCTCGCGATCTTGCGGCCCTTGGCGATGATCTCGTCGGTCGCCTGGCCGATGATCGTCGTCGCCAGCTTCATCGAGCGGCCCGAGTGGGAGCCGCCGCCGGCCTGGACCCGGTCGGTGTCGTGCGCGACGTAGACGATGCTGTCGAACGGCACACCGAGCCATTCGGTGACGAGCTGGGCGAAACTCGTCTCGTGCCCCTGCCCCGAGTTCATCGTGCCCATCACCAGCTCGACCTTGCCGTCGGGCAGCACGGTGATCTCGGTGCGCTCGCGCGGCGCGCCCGAGGTGATTTCGACATAGTTGGCGACACCGATGCCGCGCCATTTACCGCGCCGCCGCGCCTCGGCACGGCGGGCCGGGAACCCGTCCCGATCGGCGAGGCCCAGTGCCGCGTTCATCGCCCGCTCGTAATCGCCGCTGTCATAGGTGATGCCGAGCGGATTGGCGTAGGGCTGCGCTCCGGGCGGGATCATGTTGCGGCGTCGCAATGCCACCGGATCGAGCCCCAGCCGGTCCGCCGCCAAATCAATCAGCCGCTCGACGACAAAGATCGCCTCGGGCCGCCCGGCGCTGCGGTATGGCGTGGTTGGCGCGGTATTGGTCACCGCGGCGCGGCCACGGAAATAGCCGACCGGGATGCGGTAGACATTCGACATCAGCCCCAGGCCCTTCTGCAACGGCCCGAAGGCAGCGGCGTGCCCGCCGAGATTGCTCAGATTGGAGCCGCGCACCGCGAGAAAATTGCCCGCTGCGTCGAGCGCCAGCTCGGCCTCGACGGTCAGGTCGCGCCCCTGATAATCGCTGAGGAAGGATTCTGACCGCTCGCAGGTCCATTTGACCGGCCGACCGACCCGGCGCGCCGCCCAGGCGAGGAGCGCGTATTCGGGATAGAAGAAATTGCGGGTGCCGAAATTGCCGCCCATGTCCTTGCACAGAACGCGCACCCGCTCGGCCGGCACGCCGAGCACCTGGGCGAGATCGAGCCTGACCTTGGCGACGCCGCGGCCGCTGCCGGTGTAGAGCGTGTACTCTGCACGCGCCGGGTTGTATTCGGCAATGTTGGTGCGCGGCTCCATCGGCACGCCGGTGACGCGCTGCACCCAGGTGTCGAGCCGCACGAGATGCGCGGCGCGGGCGAAAGCCGCGGCGGTGGCGGCCTCGTCGCCAAGCTCGATATCGACGCAGAGATTCCCCGGGGCATTCTCCCACAAGAGCGGGGCATCGGGGGTCAGGGCATCGACGGCGCGCGCGACTACCGACATTGGCTCATAGGTGATGTCGAGCCGCTCGGCGGCGTCCTTGGCCGCCGCGATGGTGTCGGCCACGACCATTGCAACCGGCTCGCCGACAAAGCGCACCTGGTCGGCCGGCAGCGGGTAATCGAGGGTGGTGATCGGCTCCAAGCCCCGCTTGCGCACGGCAACGTCCGGCGGCCCGTTCAGCGCGGGATTGTGCGGGATCGGCCCAAGCCCCTCGGCGAGGTAGTCGGCGCCGCTCAGCACCGCGAGCACGCCGGGTGCTGCGAGCGCCGCCTGCTTGTCGATCGCGATGATGCGGGCATGGGCATGCGGTGAGCGCACGATCACCGCGTGGACCATGCCCGGCAGCGCGGGGTCGTCGCCAAAGCTGCCCTTTCCGGTCAGCAGGCGAAAATCCTCCTTGCGCCGCACCGGCTGACCGATGCCGTTCGCCACACTTCCCGATGCCGCCATGCGTGCTCTTCCCTCGACCGACGCTGCAACATTATTGCGCACAGGCAGCATGGGTGCGAGGTTCCCGCGGATCGGCAAGGAGGAGCAGGGCGAATGGCGGGCGAACGGCGGGTCGCGATCGTCACCGGAGCGGCGAGCGGTATCGGGCGGGCGATGACGTTGGGCCTGCTCGAGGGCGGGATCGATGTGGCCGCGGTCGACAAGGAGGCGGCCTGGCTCGACGAACTGGCGTCCACGGCCGGCGGCAAGGCCCTCATCGGCCGGTTGCGCCCTGTTCGTGCCGATCTCAGCGATCCTGTCGCCTTCGAGCAGGTGGTATCGGCGGTCATGGATGCATTCGGGCGGATCGACATCCTGGTCAACAATGCCGGTATCGGGCAGGGCTCGATCAGAGCCGACCAGCGGCACAACCCGCTTCGCTTCTGGGAGATCACGCCCCAGCAATGGGATCGCTTTCTGGCCGTTAACGCGACCGCGCCCGTGATGATGGCGCGCGCGGTCGTCCCCTACATGCTGCGCGCCGGCAGCGGGCGGATCGTTACGGTGACTACCAGCCTCGGGACGATGCTGCGCGAGGGTTATGTGCTCTACGGCGCCAGCAAGGCGGCGGCTGAGGCGGCGACGGCGGTGATGTCGGCGGACCTTGCCGGAACCGGCGTGACCGCGAACGTGCTGGTGCCTGGCGGGATGACCGATACGCGCATTGTCCCGGATGCTGCCGTAAGCGACCGCAGCCGGCTTCTGCGCCCGCAAATCATGACGCCGCCGTTGTTGTGGCTGGTCTCGGAGGCCGCCTCCGGGGTGACCGGGCGCCGCTTTCTCGCGGTGCACTGGGACAGTTCGCTGCCGCCCGCGGAGGCGGCGGAGAAGTGCGGCGCTCCGATTGCCTGGAAGAGTATTGCGACGATGCCGATCGAGCCAGACTGAATCGAGGAATTGCCAATGACCGAGAGCAGCATCGCGAATACGGCGCAACACGAGTATTGGAACACGGTTGCCGGTCCGCGCTGGGTTGGGCTCGACGGTTTCGTCGAGCGGCGCATCGGCGCGGTCAATGATCTCCTGCTGGCCCGATCAGGGGTCCGCAAGGGTGAAAGCGTGCTCGAAATCGGCTGCGGCACCGGCGCCGCCACGGTGCCGTTCGCCGAGGCGGTGGGTCCTGAGGGCCGGGTGGTCGGCGCCGATATCTCCGAGCCAATGCTGGCAGCTGCGCGAAGGCGCATCGCCGAAAGCGGGCTCGGCAACATCTCCCTAATGCAGGCCGATGCGCAGGTTCATCCTTTCGAGCCCGATCGGTTCGATCTGATCGCCTCGCGGTTCGGGGTCATGTTCTTCGCTGATCCCGTCGCGGCCTTCTCCAACCTCCTGCCCGCGGCGCGGCCCGGCGGGCATTTGTGCTTTGTTTGCTGGGGGCCGCTCGAAGAAAACGAGCACTGGCTCATTCCTTACAGGATTGCCGAGCGACGTTTGGGGCCACCCGAGCCAACGCCCGCTCACGCGCCGGGCCCGCTGGCGTTCAGTGACACGGCTTACGTTCGCTCGATCCTCGATAAGGCCGGGTTTACGAATGTTGAGATCAACCGTGAGACGCCG
This sequence comes from Allostellaceae bacterium, assembly GCA_035603555.1. GTDB lineage: Bacteria > Pseudomonadota > Alphaproteobacteria > ATCC43930 > CGMCC-115725 > AP-15. The sequence goes on along the minus strand of DATNKF010000081.1, from coordinate 986 downwards.
GACATTCAGAGCTCGACACCGCAAGAAGAGGCGGAGCACGCCCTCATCATCGGTCCCGTGGCCCGGCTCATCGATGAGAAGCACCCCGACGAGGCCATGCGCGAGACCATCAAGCGCGAGATGACCGAAGCCTTTTCGGCCTATGCCGGGAGCAAGTCGATGCTGCTCCCGTCCACCGGATTCATCGTAACGGCAGAGCGCGCAGGGTAATCGCTCTGTTATTTCTTCGTCAGATGCCGCCGGCCACTGCCGTCGCGGCAGGGCTGTCGGCCGCTTCCTCCTGGAGGACGAGGTTGTCCTTGATGCCGTCCAGGATATTGATGACAGTGTCACGGGTTTGCGCCGGCATGCCGGCGAAGGCTTCTTCGCGGATCGCCTGGTTGATGATCAGAATGCGCTCGATCACCGGACGCGCAGCGGGGGTGAGCCACAGGGTACGGATACGTCGATCGGTCGGGTGCCGCCGGCGCTCGACCAGCCCTTCCTCGTGAAGCTTGTCCAGCATGCGCACCAGGGCAATGGGCTCCAGGTCGAGCCAGGTCGCGACTTCGCTTTGGCTGACGCCTTCTTTGCGGGCGATGTACAGCACGACCGCCGCCTGCCTGCGGGTGATCGGCAACCCGGTTTGCCGCGCCCGCCGGTCGAAGCGCCGCTTGATCAGACGCGAGACATCGTGCACCAGGAACCCGAAATCGCTACCAAATTCCGGTTGCGCCTGAGATCTCTCGGTTATCCGTTCGGCCGGCCGAGCTTGCGGCTCGACCGCGGGCCCCACCGGATGCGGAGTCTCACTCGGCGCCATGACGGCCCTCCGCCAGGGCTCGGCCCGGCCTGTCCGAGAGGGCTTCCTGGACGCGCGACGGGCGGTAGGGACGGCCCAGCAGCCGCGCGAGGCGTTCGAGATAAAGGTAGATGACGGGGGTGGTGTAGAGCGTCAGCCACTGCGAGACCAGCAATCCGCCGACGATCGCCACGCCGAGCGGCTG
>DATNKF010000080.1:0-2162 GCA_035603555.1 Allostellaceae bacterium | reverse complement strand
CGACGTTCGGATCGCTTTCGCTCGCCTTGAGTAGCCGGAAATAGGTTGTGCTAATTCCGACGATCTCGCCCGGGTGTACCGATTTGATCTCGCCCAGGATTCCGAGATGATCTCGCCCACCATTCCGATTTGATGTCGCCCGGGGCGCGAGGCGTTCTGGCTGTCTGGTTTCTGGCATCGGCGAAGCCGCGTGGTCAACCTTAAATCGCGGCTTGAAGGTCTTCTTCGTCTGCTGCTGTGGGCATGTGGGCAACGCACTTCGCGTTGTCCAAGCGCAGCGGCATGTCCACAGCGCCACTGCTCAGGCCTTTCGGCCGGGTTTACGGGTTCGTCGCAGGCTCTCCCCGTTGAGATCGATCCGGTGGGCGTTATGGACCAGGCGGTCGAGGACAGCGTCGGCGTAGGTGGGGTCGCCGATCAGTGCGTGCCATTGATCGACGGGGATCTGGCTGGTGACGACGGTGGAGCGGTGGCCGTAGCGGTCCTCGAGGATCTCCAGGAGGTCGTGGCGGGCTGCGGCGTCGAGCGGCTCGAGGCCCCAGTCGTCGAGGATGAGGAGATCGACGCGACCGAGCGCGCGCAGGAGGCGGGGGTGGCGGCCGTCGCCGCGCGCCAAAGCGAGATCGGTGAACAACCGTGGGACGCGCTGGTAGAGCACGGAGCGATTGTCGCGGCAGGCCTTGTTGCCGAGCGCCGAGGCGAGCCAGCTCTTGCCAACGCCGGAGGGCCCGCAGATCAGCAGGTTGGCGTGGTCGTCGATCCATTGGCCTTCGACCAGCATCGTCAGGAGGCTGCGGTCGAGGCCACGCGGGGTGCGATAATCGATGTCCTCGACACAGGCCTGCTGGCGCAGCTTGGCGTATTGCAGCCGCTTCGACAGCCGCTTGTCGCGTCGCAATGACGCTTCGCGTTCGAGCAGCAGTGCAAGCCATTCGGCGTGGCCGAGGCTGGTGGCGTCGCCGCCGGCTTCGATGTCGGCGAAGGCCTTGGCCATGCCGTGAAGGCCGAGCGCGTGGAGTTGATCGAGGGTCGGATGCGTGAGCAAGGTGTGATCTCCTAGTTGTAGTAGCGCGGCCCGCGGATATTGGGATGGAGGATCGGCGCATCGTCCGCGGAGCGCTTGGGTGAAGGACGCCGATCGAGATTGTTGGCGAGGATCGATTTGACCGAGCCGTAGGTGCGCGCGCCGATGTCGATCGCCCGCATGGCGGCGGCATCGAGCCGCTCGTGCCCGTAGGATCGGGCGAGCCGGATGATGCCGAGACAGGCGCGGAAGCCCTGCTCGGGGTGTGTGCGCTCATCGAGGATCAGGTCGCACAGCGCCGCGGTGGCCGGCCCGATCGAGGCGGCATCCTTGCGGATGCGCTCGATGGTCCAGCCGGCGTAGCGCCGATGACTGGACGCCATGTGTTCCGGCACGGTCGTGTGCTTGTGGTTGCCGCTCATGCGTTGATGCGCGGCGATCCGCTCGCCCTTGTGGAAAATCTCGACGGTGCGGGCGGTGAAGCGCACCTCGACTTCGGCGCGGACGAAGCGATGCGGAACGCTGTAGTAATGCGCCTCGACCTCGACGTGATAGTCGATGCTGACCCGGCAGATCCGCCACTCGGCAAACACGTAAGGGCTTTCCGGCAAGGCTTTGAGTGCCGGCCGGTCGATCTCCTCCAATAGCTTGCGGCGGGTCACGCCGAGCCGCCGGATCGGCCGCTCCTCGTTGAGCCGGGTCATTAACTCGGCGATCGCCGCGTTGACCTCGGCGAGGCTGTGGAAGGTGCGGTGACGCAGCCGCCCAAGCAGCCAGCGCTCGACCATGAGGACCGCCTGCTCGACCTTCGCCTTGTCCCGTGGCCGTCGCGGCCTGGCCGGCAGAATGGCGGTGCCGTAATGCACCGCCATGTCAGCGTAGCTGCGGTTGATCTGCGGATCGTAGAGGCAGGCCTTGATCACCGCGACCTTGGTATTGTCCGGCACCAGCAGCGCCGGCACGCCGTCGATCGCCTCGAAGGCGCCGACATGGCCGTTGATCCAATCGGCGAGCCCCTGCGTCCAGGTCGCCTGCGCGTAGGTGAAGCTCGAAGCGCCGAGCACCGCGACGAAGATTTGCGCGGCGCGCCGCTCGCCGGTGAGCCGGTCGATCACCACCGGCACGCCGTCGCCCGCAT
>DATNKF010000079.1:0-2544 GCA_035603555.1 Allostellaceae bacterium | reverse complement strand
AGCCCCGTCCAGGCGTCGATGGCGATGCCCCACATCGCCGCGAGATTTTCGATCTCGCGGTATTTTTCGCTGAGCTGGGCGACGAACGCGCGCTTGGCCGGACTGTCCCTCCCGAGCCTTAACGTCTCTACCGCAAGGCCGTAACGCAGCTCCGGCCTGGTGCTTCCGCCGAGGCCCCACGCCAGCTCGTTGTCGACGAAATACCCGATGAGCCAGGGGTCGTCCCGGTAGGCCGACGCCGCCTTCGCCACAATGCCGTCGACAGCAGCGGCAAACTCCGGATCGAACGGGTCGGGCATCTTGCCCCACCAGTCGGCGCCGCTGCTCACCTTCGCGAAATTCCCGTAAATGTGGATCGGCACGACATAGGCCATCTCGCGCCGTGCCAGCAAGGCGGGCTCGCTCCAATTGCCGAGTGTGTTGAAGCGCCAGGCACGCAGCCGCTCGACCGCCGTCCGGCGCCAGGTGGGCAGGTAGTCCGGCCCATATTTGCGCTGCAGATTGGCGGCATAAAAGTCAAAAGTCCGCCCATGGTCGAAGCGGCGGCCCTGCTGAGCCGGGAGGCCGCGGCGCTCGTCCGCTTTGCCATAATGCGCGGCCAACGGATCATCCGGTTCGGGCAGCTCTGTGAACATGAACTCCCGCCCTTCGATAAAAGTCGCGCCGATGTCCGAGCTCACGACATCGATCCCGAGTGAGAAGAAGCCGTGGCCCTCAGGGGTGACAAGCCACCACCGCCCCTCTCGCCACTCGGTGCGAAAAAATCCCGTCGCGCGGAAATCCGGTCCCTCCAGCAGCCCGCCATAGCGATCCAACCCCACGGGCGGCGCTTGCTCCTCACGCAAGCGCGCCTCGCGCAGGTCATCGTGCGACCCGGCTTTGCCTTCCCAGCCCGCTCGGGTGTATTGCCCAAAGCGGTCGACGATCGACCGGTAGGCCTCGAGGCCGGGATCTGCCCCACGGAGGACGCCGGGATCGCCAAGGATCACGGTCCGCCCCGCTGATCGTTTGGCCAGAATCAAATGAATTCCCGCCACATGATTGCGCTCGATCGCACCGCGCGCTCCGCCGATCACGCGGACGGGTGCGTCGAGGCGAGGAGCCTCCGGCGGAGGTCCCGCGCGCATCCCCATCGCCAGCGCTTCGGTGGATTGCAGCGGTAGGATCAGCACCACGGGCTCTCCCGGGCGAACCCGAGCGCGGCCTGTCAACCTGTGCTGATCCCCTCCGGACTGGACGGCGTCGTCGACGCGGACGACGAGGTCGATCGGCTCCCCGGTCGGGTTGTCGACGGGTACGGCGAGCGCCCGCACACCCGACCAATCGGCCGGCGCTTCGGCCGGTCGAATTACCAGCTCCGGCCAATCACCCGCCCCGAACTCGACCCGGGTGGCCAGGCCGCCGGCATTGACGCGGGTCCCGGTGACCTTGGAGAGGCGGGCGTTCGTGGCTGAGACACGCGCGCCATCGGCGGGATTCCCGAAACCGATGATTGGCGTCAACTCTTGTTCCGCCCCCCAGGCCTGAGGCGTCATCGTCAGCGTGACGACAATAAAGAGCGGCAGTAATTGTCGGCTCAGCACCTCAAGGGGCGATGAAGCGGTCGATCTTGCGGTAGCGGAAGAGCCAGCTTCCGCCTTCCTTCACCATCTCGTCCTTGTAGCCGCCGCCCGAGCCGATCTTCGGACCTTCCGGACTATTTTGCACCACGGTCCAATTCGAGCGCACTTGAGCGCTCGCCCCGTCGAGGGCGATCGCGATGTTGGTTACCAGATGGATCGCGCGCGGCCGCGGCTGCTCGGCGCGCTCCCGCAGGCTGCGCGCCAGCTCGGCGATTGCCGTACGGCCGGTCGCCCTACCGAACGCCGTGTCCCAGGTCCCGTCCTCGGTAAACAGAGCCGCCATCTCGGCGAACCGGCCGTCATCGAGGCGAAAGCAATACTCCGCCAGCACCTCCCGGATCGCGTCCTTTTCCTCGAGTGCGGTGGGCATTCCGGTTCCCTCCCCTCATTTGCCGAGCAAGCTGGATACTGCGATCTTCTGATGGCGCAGTGCAACCCACCCGGCAGCTTGCGCGCCTTGTTTGCCCAGCCTGTTGGGCCTTACCATGACGCACGAAACTGCGAGCAGACCGTGATCGGAGAGACGGAGATGAGCGCACGTGACGACGATCTGGGGTTCGCGCCGGAAGAAGACGCGCCAATCCCCTATATTCAGCGGATCCACGACTATTATTTGGCTTTGGGCTATCCCACGCCTTACCGCTGGGCGCACTATGCCGAGGTGCCGTTCCAGCCGCTCAAAAAGCCGGCCGCTGGGTGCCGTATCGCGTTGATCACCACGGCCGCACCCTACCAACCGGACAAGGGCGACCAGGGCCCGGGCGCGCCCTATAACGCGGCAGCCAAGTTCTATGCGGTCTATTCCGGAGATAGCTCAGTCGAGCACGATCTGCGGATTTCGCATCTCGCCATCGACCGCGCGCACACCACCGCCGAAGACCGCAACGCATGGTTTCCGCTACCGCAATTGCGGCGCTGCGCC
>DATNKF010000078.1:0-3929 GCA_035603555.1 Allostellaceae bacterium | reverse complement strand
CGGCCTGGATCGCCGCCCGCTCGCGTTGCGCCGCGGCGTCCCACATCAGCCGCGGGGCGAAGGTTTCGGCGGCGAACATGGTCAGGATCACGACGCCGCAGAAGGCGAGGGCGCCGACCCCGGGCTCGATCGTGATCACCGAGCCGAAGGCGACGAGGGCACCGAGCAGCGACTCCATAAAGATGTCGATCATCGACCAGCGCCCGATAAAGCGCACGATGTGGTAGAGCCGGGTGCGGTCGCGCAGCCACCCCGCGCGGCCGGTCTGGATCGTGACCAGCATGACCGAGAGCCCGATGAGCTTGAGCATCGGCACCGCGATGCTGGCAAAGAACACCAGTAGCGCGAGGGGGTACTGGCGCGCGGTCACCAATTCCTCGACCCCGCCGAGGATCGTGCTCGGCTGGCCCGCGCCGAGCTGCACGACCGACAGCACCGGGTAGTAGTTCGCCGGGATGTAGAGGATCGCAGCGGCGGCAACGAGGGCCCAGGTGCGCGCCACGCTGTTGGGCTTGCGCTCGTGGAGAATGCTCGCGCAACGCGGACAGCGCGGGTCGTCTTCTTGAGGCACGCTGACGAGACCGCAAATCTCGCAGCCGATCGCACCCGCCGGATTGCCCAGGCCGTCGGACACGTCACTCCGGTCGAGCCTCTCCCAAACCGCCTCCCGGTCGAGTGCGGAATCCATCCAGACGAGAACAAAGGTCAGCCCCAACAGCGCGTAGACACCGGGCAGCAGACCGATCGTCACCAGATCGCCGAGCTTCACATAGGCGACGAAGACGCCGAACACGAAGACCTCGACCATCGACCATGGGCGCAGCCGCTCGGCCCAGGCGAAGACACGGCGCAGATGGCGGGGCGGCCTCTCCTCGTGCAACCGGATCAGCACATAGAGGGTGCCGACTAGCCGGGCGAGCGGCGCCAATACGGTGACGAACACAACGACCGCGCCGAGTGCCGCCATGTTCTGCCGAGCCAGCTCCTCCGGCCCCGAGAACAGGTCGGCGGTCCGTTTGATGCCGGCGGTTTGGACGCTCATCAAATTCGTCGAGCACATGACCACCAGCAACACGAATGCGGCCACGACGAGTGCGGCGATATGGTCCGGACGATGGGCGCTGGTGCGCCGCAAGGTCGTCGGACATCGTATGCATTGCGCGCTCATGCCCGGCACCAATGCCGGGACCGCCTGCAACAGCCCACAGCCCGGACATTCGCGCAGCTGGGGCGGCGTGGTGGGCCGATCCGCCGACCTCATCAGCGCCCCAGCAGCATCGACGCCAAGCCGTCGGCGAGCTGGCCGACGGCGGTGCTGATCGCCGTGACCTCCCCGGGAATACCCGGGGCGGGCGGCGTCACGACAAAGCGAAAGCTGCGCAGCGCCGGCTCCTTACGGCCCTTGAAGCTGACGCTCCCCTGGGCCTGCAGGACGAGGTTCCCGGCCGCATCCTCGTCGAGCCGCTGCATGTTGAGCTCGATCGTCGCATCCGGCGAAACGGTCACCGCCCCGCTCTCGCCGATGACCACGCTCTGCGGCAGGCGCTGGCCCAATTCCTCGATCAGCACGCGGCTCAGCATCGGCCCGAGCGGCTCGCCCCACCAGTCGTTGGACATCACATCGAGGCGATAGTTCTCCGACGAGCGTACGATCTGCGAGCGCTCCAGATAACGCGCGGTGGAGATCTGCTGCAATGCGACGACCTTGGGTCCGCCGGTCTGGGGCATGCCGGGTGCCGGGGCGATCGTATAGAGCACCGGACTGGGCGACGAGCAGGCGGCCAGCGCCGCGACCAATCCGGATGCGGCGAGCGCCGCGATCCTCATTCCAGCGGTCCCTCGGGCCGGCCCTTGATCAGCGCCTCGGGGTGGCGTGCCAACAGGTCGGAGAGCGCACGGATCGAGCGGAGCGCGTCATTGGTCTGCACCAACAGCCGATCGAGATCGCGGTTGAACTTGGTGTTGTCGCCATAGCCGGTGTCGAGCGACAGGACGAGCTTGTTGGCGCTCGCCAGTGTCTTCTGCAGCCCGGCGCTGAGCTCCGGCAATTGCTTGGTGTCGAGGCGTTGAACCATGCCCTGGGCCGATGCGATCATTGCGCCGAGATCGGTCAAGGCCTTCTTGAGTTGCGGACCCTGGGTCATGTCGTTGACCGACTTCAGGATCCCGTTGAGGTTGGCGCCGATCTGGTCGAACGGCATCTTGTTGACCTTGTCGAGCAGATCGGTGGCGGAAGATGCGAGGCCGGCAAACCCGCCGCCTTCGGTCGTCGGCAGCATGAAGTCCTCGCCCTCCATCGTGACCGTCGCCGGCGGCGCGTCCGGAACAAAGTCGAGCGCCACCACCTGCTGGCCGGTGATCAGGCTGGCACTCGCCAAGCTCGCTCGCAGTCCTTTGCTCAAGACCGCTTCTACCGATTCCTGGTCGGTCTTGTACACCCGGACCCCCACACCGACGATCCGTTCGGGCTCGATCTCATAGCGCACCGGTGCCACGATCATGTCCTTCGCACGGTCGTATTCGAGCCGCACATCGGTGACGTAACCGACCTGGAGGCCGTGCATCGTCACCTCGGAACCCGGCGCCAGCCCCTTCACCGAGCCGGGGAAGTAGGAAATCACCGGGATCTTGCGGGTGTAGGAGGCGTTATTCGCCGCATCGCGGTCGGCGAACAGGGGAAAGACGTGGTTCTCGGCAGTGACCGCCGTGTGGATTTCCGCCTTCGGCGTCTCGAACGCGATGCCACCGAGCAACAGCGCCTTCAGCGATTCCAGCTGCACGTCGATGCCGGTTCCGCCGAGCTTAACCGAGATCCCCGATGCGTTCCAAAACCTCGTCTCGTCATGCACATAGCTGTCGTACGGGGCCCGGACGAAGGCGCGGATCGTCACATACTCGGCCATGTCGGCGATGTCCCAGCCGAGCACCTCGCCGACATTGAGATCGCGGAAGAACACCGGCGAGCCGACCGAGATCGAGCCGAGCTTTTTGGCCTTCAGCATAAACGTATGCCCGGGCACGTTGGTCTGCAGGATCGGCGGATCCTCTTGTCCGACGAATTTTCGTTGCTCCTTGCCGCCGGCTTGCCCCGGCATCATGCCGATGTAGCTCCCGGAGAGCAGCGTTTCGAGACCGGAGACGTTGCCGGCAAAAATGCGCGGCTTCACCACCCAGAAGATGGTTTTGTCGGTCAGCAGGGGTTCGGCCTGCCGCGTGGTGGCGACGGTCACGACGACATGCGTGTTATCGGGCGCGAGCTCCAGGCTTTTGACCGTGCCGAAGACGATGTCCTTGAATTTGAGCTGCGACTGGCCGGCCTGCAGCCCTTCCCCGCTGTCAAAGGAGATCTTGATCGTCGGCCCCTCCTTCGACAGCGTGTCCCAGGCGAGCCAGCCGCCGATCGCAACGGCGACCAGCGGGATCACCCAGATGATCGAGATGCGCCGGGAACGCCGCGCCGTGGCGCGCGGAATGGCTGGCCGCTCCTCGGCGAGATTACTCATTGGCTAGCCTTTCCCCATACAAGGCTCGGCTTCGAGCCGTTTGCGTCCGGATCTCGCAGTGTTGCGCGGGTCGGTGGCTCGGTCAACCAACCCACAGCCGGTCTCGGGTCATAGGCCGGCCCGGGAAAATGCATGGCCTCACTGCTTCAGCCAGGCTTGGAACAGCGCTTCCTTGCAAGGCTCCGAAAGTTCCCGCATATGTTCTTTCATACATGCTTTGATGCGGCCGCCACCCGGCGCGACGGTACTGCAGAACTGCGCAATATCGGGCTTGCAGGCTCTGGCGGCCGCCATTCCACCCGGCTTCATCTGCGCCATCGCGCCCGCTGTCGAGAGCAGCAAGATGATCCCGATGGCCAGAACGTTCTTCAACATTGTCGACACCCCTTCTCCTCTCAGACTGTCATCCCTATGCAATTCTACCGA
>DATNKF010000077.1:0-4800 GCA_035603555.1 Allostellaceae bacterium | reverse complement strand
CCGAAGCTGTGGCTCGATCCGCGCCTCGATACAGGATCGGCGGATATCCCTTCTTAGACCGATGCTCTCCAAGAAGACAACGCTTTAGCGCAGATGGTACCGAGGATACGCGCTCCAGGATTAATTTTTCGGGATAAGTTGCGCCACTTTGGGCATCACCTCTTCGGCCAAGAGCCGCATCGATCGGTGCCAGGCGTCGGGGTTTTCGCTGTAGTCGAAGCAAAACAGGAGAATCGCGCCGAACCCGCCGACCTCGTCATACATCCGTTCGATCTTCTCGACAACGGTCGCCGGCGAGCCGATCAGCCAGTTGTGCCGGGCGCAGTACTCAGGGGTGACATCGCCGTCGGCGACGTCCGGATCGTGCTTCAGGAATTGGATGACCCCGACATCGGTCAGCAGCGGCAGGAAATATTCCCGCATCATCCGCCCCATCATACTCTCGACCGACAGTCGCCACGCCGCGGCATCGCTTTCGGCGACGAAGATCTCGCGCACCAGCCGCCAATCCGCTCGCCGCGGCGTGCGTCCGCTGCGCCGCGCTCCTTCCTCGACCGACTCCCAGTGGCTCGCGACGTAGCCGGGGTTCAGGTTGAGGCTCATCGGCAAGAACCCGTGCTCACCGGCGAGCTTCAAGGTCTCCGAGCCCTTGCTGACGCCGGCGACACCGATTGGCGGATACGGCTTTTGCAGCGGTCTGATGTGCGGCCGCAGGGTGCGCAGCATCAGATCGGTCTTGGTCACCTTCCAATATTTGCCGGAATAGTCGAACGGTTCCTCCGCGGTCCACAGCTTGAGGATGATGTCGAGCGCCTCGCGCGTCATCTCGCGGTGTTGCCCGGAATTGCCGTCGACGTTGAACATCGCCCAGTCGCTCGGCAGCCCGCTCGCCGCGACGCCGAAATTGAGCCGGCCTTGGGCCATGTGGTCGAGCATGGCCACCCGGTTGGCCAGCTCGGCGGGATGGTGGTAGGGCAGCAAAAAACCTCCGGGGGCGAGTCGGATTTGGCGAGTCTCCATCAGCGCCTGCGCGATCAAGAGGTCGGGCGAGGGATGCGGCTCCCAAGGTGCGGTGTGGTGCTCGCCGATCCACGCCTCGGCAAAGCCCAGCTCGTCGGCCCAGCGCAAGGTTTGCAGATCCCAGCGATGGCCCTCGAAGAGGCCGCGCTCCGGCGGGTGCGAGGGCATCGTAAAGAGGCCGTACTGCATCGTCACTCTCCCGGTTGTCGGCTAATAGCGGGCCATCTTAAGCGATGGAAGGGCACCTTCGCACCTATCGGCTGGGGAACAAGCGGAGATGTTCAGAATGTATCCGTTTGTAAACAGACTCCCCCGTTTCCCGCCTTTTTTTTGCCGCAAGATGGGATTTTCCTCCTGCGCCAGTTTGACGCAGCTACCGCCCCCGGTAAGCGGTCGTAACCAAAATTCGCCCAGAGATCGGAGGTCTTGCATGGCCAAGGTAACCTTGTCTCGACGTCGCACGAAGCGACGGCACATTCGCGAAGAGGCGATCATTGATCATTTGGTCCGTGCCGTATTCGAGAAGACAAAGGGCACAGTCCATGCGCCGTTTACCCTGTCCGGTCTGTCGGTAGAGGAGCAAATTCGCAAGGAATGGCATCCGAGCATGGGTGGCCTCGCGCTCTTCTAGGATGCCGTCGCGGTAAGCGATCGCAAAGCTGTTACAGTCAAAGAGCCGGTGCAAGCACCGGCTCTTTTGTTACCGGAGCACCGCCATGGAGCTCGCCGATCGATCCGGCAGCGCTCGCGCTTTTCAGGCCATGGTAGCGATGCGCGATGGCACCAGACTCAACACCTTCGTCTTTCTGCCGGAGAGCGGGGGACCGCGGTGGCCCGTTATTCTGCACCGGACACCCTATGGGATCGCTGCGCCGGATGCGGCCGACAAGACCGACTGCAGCCGAGCCTGGCTGCCGAGCGCCGAAGAACCGTTCCGCGGTTCGATCCTGCGCGGCTGGCGCAACATCACCAGGCATGGCTATGTCGCAGTCTACCAGGATACCCGCGGCCGGCACGGGTCGGAGGGCGAGGATCGCGTCTATGCCGATGATGCCGCCGACGGCTTCGATACCCTCGAATGGATCGCCGATCAGGCCTGGACCAACCGGATGGTGGGCATGTCGGGCTCGTCCGCGGGTGCCACGACCACCTTCGCTGCCGCATCGACGCGACACCCGAGCCTGCGCGCGTTTTTTGCCCAAGCCGGCGCTTCCAGCATCTACGACGACGTGGTTTATGAGGGCCAGTCGATCGAGATGGAGCGGCTGTGGCTGTGGGTGGCGCGCAACATCCCGGGGCTCTCACGCTCGCATCGCGAGGCGGTCATACGGCGCTCCGGCATCAGCGCTGCGGCGCTCGACGAGGCAGCCGCCTCAGCCGCAGCGCGCTACGAGCGGCTCGACGCCGCGCGCCGTGCTGAGCCGCCATTCGTCGGGTCGGCGGATTGGCTGCGACTGCCGCTGACCCGCTACCCGGACTTCGCCACCTGGCAGCCCTTTCTCGACGAGATCATCAGCCATCCGGCGCCCGACGCCTTTCGCGCACGGCATAATTTCCGCCGTACAATCGACATCCCGGGATTTCACGTCACCACCTGGTTCGACATCTTCCAGACGAGTGTCTTGGCGGCGTTCAACGCCATCCAGGCCCGCACCGGCACCCAAAAGCTGTGGATCGGCCCCAACGAACACTCGTTCGTTTATGCCAGCAATTTCTGGCCGCGCGATCCCTATTTCGAATGGTTCGACCATTGGCTGAAAGGCGAGGAAACCGGCATCATGAACGAGCCGCCGGTGTCTTATTCGCCGCGCGCCTGGATCGAGGACCGTGCGGCCTACGTCCCCGACGACTGGCTCCGCGCGGAGCGCTGGCCGCCGCCGGGAACGCGGACCCAACGGCTCTATTTGCGCGGCGACGGCAGCATTTCCGCTGCCGGGCCGGGTGGCGCGGCGCGTAGCTACAATTATGATCCGCGCCGGCCGATCCCGACCTTGGGCGGGCGCAACATGCTGATCGATGCCGGCCCGCGCGACCAGCGGCCAGCTCAGTCGTTGCCCAATTACGGGCTCACTTACCGCAGCGAAGAATTGCCTCGCCCGCCAACGATCGCCGGCAATGTTCGCCTCACTTTGCATATCCAATCGAACTGCACCGACACCGATTTCGTCGCCAAGCTGATCGAACTCGAGCCCGACGGCCGCGCTATGCTGCTGATGGACGGCGTGACCCGCGCCATGTACCGCGACCCGTCTGGCGAGCCGCGGCACTTGGTCCCGGGCCAGGTCGAGCGGCTGAGCATCGATCTCGGCCACATCCACCACACCTTTCCCGCCGGCCATCGCATCGAGGTCGATGTGACCAGCAGCAATTTCCCGCGGCGCGCCCGCAACACCAATAGCGGCCACCCGGTGCTGGCCGAGGACGGCGAGGAGGACATTCGCGTCGCCACCAATACAGTCCATCACGCCGAGGGGACGCCGTCCTTTCTCGAGTTACCGGTGCTGGAGCAGGGATGAGCTCCGGGCGGCAGATCCGCGTCGGGGTCGGCGGCTGGGTCTTTCCGCCGTGGCGCGGCGTCTTCTACCCGCCGGGCCTGCCGCAAGCGCGCGAGCTCGGCTATGCCAGCCGCCAGCTCACGACGATCGAAATCAACGGCACCTTCTACGGTCCGCAGAAGCCGGCGAGCTTCCGCCGCTGGCACGACGAGACGCCGGAGGATTTCGTCTTCTCGCTCAAAGGGCCGCGCGTTGCGACGCACCGCTCCGATCTCACCGGTGCCGGGCCGATTTTCGAGCGCTTCGTCGCGAGCGGCATCGTCGAGTTGCGCAACAAGCTCGGGCCGATCCTGTGGCAATTCCCCCCGAACATGCCGATCGATGAAGGCGCGCTCGCCGCGTTCCTCGAATTGCTGCCGCGTCATATCGACGGCCGCGCGCTGCGGCATGTCGTCGAATTTCGCCGCTCGGGGGTCGCCACTGCTTCAGTCATCGAGCTGCTCCGCCGGCATAAGGTGGCGCTCGTCGTCGACGACAGCCGCTCCGACTTCGAGATCACCGCGGATTTCGTCTATGCCCATCTGAGGCGTTGCGCCGATGACGAGCCCGATGGCTATCCGCCCGATGCGCTCGATGCCTGGGCGCAGCGCCTCCGCGAGCGATCGGCGCAAGATATCCGCGACTACTTTGTCTACTTCATCAGCGGCGCCAAGATTCGCGCTCCTGCTGCGGCTCGAGCTCTCCTTCACCGGCTGACACCGGCGCAATGACTGCGGTGAGGTCACGATGAACGGCGCAGCGCTAAGAGCCGCAGTGATCGGCGGCGGCATCGGTGGGCTCACGGCGGCGCTGTCGCTGCGTCAGGCCGGCTTCGAGGTCGATGTCTACGAGCAGGCCCCCGAACTCACCCAGATCGGCGGCGGCATCAATATGGGCCCGAACGCGGCGCGCATCCTGCGCGGACTGGGCCTCGCCGAGGGCCTCGACCGCGAGGGCGTGCGCCCGCTCTTCACCCACCAGCGCCGCTGGCAGGACGGGCGCACCTTGCAGCAAGCGCCGCTCAATCCGCTGTGCGAGGAGCTCTACGGCGCGCCGCACATCACCATTCATCGCGCCGATCTGCTGGCGGTCATCGCCGCGGGCTTCCCGGCCGAACGGATTCACCTCGGCCACCGCCTCGCCGGTCTCGAGGGCAACGGCGATGGCATCGAGGCCTGGTTCGAGAACGGCGGCCGGATCACGGCTGACATCCTGGTCGGTGCCGACGGCATCCATTCGGCCGTGC
>DATNKF010000076.1:0-2048 GCA_035603555.1 Allostellaceae bacterium | reverse complement strand
GCCGCGGGAGCCGGCGCGCTGATCCAGGCTGTCGCGGCAATCATCGGCCTTTTGAAGTAGGTAAGCCCCTCCTCGCCATAGCCTGGTCGCAGCCCGCACGTACGCGCGTCCTGACCCGGCCGCTAGCCCATCGTATTCATGACGGGGCCGGATTTGGGGGTGCGGAAGTAGCGTAAGCTTTTGATCGGGCGTAGGATTCGGTTGCTGAAACCACCCCTTTGCCGGGATCGAAGCGCGCCACGCCCGCCATGATCGACGATAACCTTCTGCCGTTCTGCTTTCCAGCCGTCCGCCGCAAGAAGATCACCGCCGCCTTTGACGGCGGACGGATCAGTTCCGATGGCGGGGTCATGTTGCTCGCCCAAGCCGATCATCGGCTCGGCATCGCCGAACGGCTCGCTCGGGCGATCCCGGATGGCCGCGATCCGGACCGGGTCACCCATCTGCTGCCCGATATTCTGCGCGCCCGTATCTTCGCCATTGCCTGCGGCTACGAAGACGCCGACGACCTCGATCGGCTGCGGTTCGATCCAGCGTTCAAGCTGGCGTGTGGCCGCTTGCCGGATAGCGGCCGGGACCTGTGCTCGCAGCCGACCGTCTCGCGTTGGGAGAATGCGCCAGCCTTGCGCGACCTCATCCGCCTGATGGACGTGATGGTCGATCTCTATTGTGCCAGCTACACGACCCCACCGGCAGCGGTGACGCTCGACATCGACGATACGGTGGATGTCGTTCACGGCCATCAGCAGCTCGCGCTGTTCAACGCCCATTACGACGAGCGCTGCTTCCTGCCGATCCACGTCTATGACACGGCGACGAGCCGGCCGGTCGCCGTGCTGCTGCGTCCCGGCAAGACACCCTCGGGCACCGAGATCCGCGGTCACCTGCGCCGTCTCGTCCGGCGCATCCGCCGGCACTGGCCGCAGACCCGGATTACCATCCGGGGCGACGGCCATTACGGTCGCCCACAGGTCATGGAGTGGTGCGACGAGAACGACATCGACTTTGTCTTTGGTCTGCCCGGCAACACGGTGCTCGACCGACTGGTAGATGCGACGGCCGACGACATTCGCACCCGCCGCGCGCTCGACCAGAAGCCCTGCCTGCGCGGCTTCGCCGAGACAAGCTACCGGGCGAAATCCTGGAACACCGATCGCCGTGCCTGTGCCCGGATCGAGGCTACCACCAAGGGCCTCGACATCCGCTTCGTCGTCACCAGCTTGGAGACCGGATCGGCAGAGTATCTTTACGAGACGCTCTACTGTGCCCGAGGCCAGGCCGAGAACTTGATCAAATTGCACAAGGCGCAGCTCGCCTCCGACCGCACCAGCTGCCGTAATCCGCTCGCCAACCAGATGCGGCTGATCCTGCACACCGCCGCCTACTGGCTCATGCTCACTGTCCGTGATGCAATCCCCAAGGCACACGCGCTCGCCACCGCCGAGTTCAACACCATTCGCCTGCGGCTTTTGAAGCTCGGCGCGCGGGTTGTCGAGATGGCTTCCCGCGTCCGCCTCGCCTTTGCTGCTGCCTGCCCAGAGGCCGCGTTGATCCGCCACATCGCGGCGGCGTTGATGCCGACAGAGCCATAAGCGATGGGGCTACCATCGCCCCGGCAATCCATCCCCGAGAACCTCCAGCACCTACCCCAAGACCAGACGCAGCGGCGAAACAGACGCAACGAGCAACTGCGCACCCGACCATCAGAGGGAAATCGGCCCTCCGCCGCCGCCAGCGTCGTGAATAGGACGGGCTAATGCCATGCACACGAGAAATGAGACCAGCCCTAACGGGAGAACCAAAGCGATGTAGCGCACAAATATCCCTATAAAGAAGCCGAGCTTCAGGAGGTTGAATGTTCACATATTCGTTGTGCAGAATTTCCTCGAAGCGGAGACCTTTCGTCGCTTCGTGAAGCGCGACTAGCAGTTGTCGTCCTGCAAATCCGGTGAGGCGCTCCACGCGTGCTTCGGGATTCAGAGCAGACAACTCCCCGAGCGAGTTATAACATTCAAGGAGATTCACCAAATCGACAATTTCGGTCTCGG
>DATNKF010000075.1:0-4542 GCA_035603555.1 Allostellaceae bacterium | reverse complement strand
GCAAAGCTGTCTGCGGTGATCCGATAGAGGAGGTCGCCGACCCGCTGACGGCCGTGAAAGGCGAGCGACAGGCGCTGAAGGTGGGCATAAAGCGCGCCGCGCAAATCGTTGACCATGTCCTGGCCAATGCGGATCGCTGTGTAATTGTGGAGTAAGGTGAGCGCTCCTGCCCCGAAATGCACGATGACGATCCCGCCGCAGGCGAAGAGAAGCAGAGCTCCTGCCGAGGATAAGGCGGCGATCGGGGACGACTGACCGCCGAGGACGTTGTCGATGACGATTTGCAGCGGCCACGGCTTCAACAATTCAAAGCCCGTGATCAGAAATACCTGAAGTAGCGCCCATGCGATCCGCCAGCGATGCGGCATTAAATATGGAAAGAGCTTTCTCGCCATGGTGCCTGGGTCACGCCCTTGAATGGGCAACCGCCGGTTGTGCCGGTTAGCCCCGCGCGAGCGGGGATTGGGTGGGCGCGCTCCCGTGGGGCGTCGCCTGTAGCGGAACAGCCTTCCCCGCAGACCCCCGCACCCACCTGCGCTTCTCTAAGCGGGGGCGGGCCATCGGCTCGATCGGTATCAGCTGGGCCTGCTTGGCGACGGCCTCGATGATGCGGTGCATCAATTGCGCGAAGCCGATGAGCTGCCAGCCCATCACAGCGGCACTGACGATCCCGATCGCGCCGATTACCGCCCCGGCGCCCGGCCAGCCGAGCATCAATGCAAAGGCTGCGAAAACGGCGCTGCTGCGCAGCACCAACAACGCCAGCTGTGACAGGCGCATCGCGCAGCGCACGCGAAGCAAGCGTTTGCCGCCGCCGTGGTTTTCGCTGCAGACCGTCACCAAAGCGCGGCTGCAAAGGCCTCGAGCGATCTTGAGGTCCCACCCGTTCCACCCCGTATCCGCCATCACGAGGTATTTTTGCGGAACGAGGAAATCGCTGAGCCCATTCAACAGAACCTCTTTTTCGGCGCCGGTGTCGCTCCAGTAGGACAGGTGGAAGGCACGCTCCTTCCAGACAAAGCGAGCGCGTTGCTCGGTCTCCACCAGGCCGATTTGGGTCTGGGCCCGCATGCCTTTGATGCGCCATTTGATCCGCTCCCAACCGCGCAGCAGCGGACCGAGATAAATCAGCAGAGCCGCGAGAGCCCGCGCCTTCACCCCGGCGGTGTTGAAGCCGCTGAACCGCTTGTCGATCGGCGCCTGCAGTGCCCCCCTGACGCACACGGCCCAGGTGGCGAGCAACGGCACGGCGAGCAGCGAAAACCACCCGCCGCCGGCGATCCCGATGAGCGCCAGAACCAGCGCGGCGGCGCTCCACTCGAAGGTCAACGGCAAGAGTGCCGTGAGCGACGACGGCGGTTCGTACATGGTCTGGAAGAGACCGCGTCCGAAAACCCCGGAATAGATGACCGGCCGACGTGACAGCAGCAGCGTGGGCGAGAGATCCCCGTAGATACGGCCGAGCCATTTCGCCTGCCCGAAGAGGTTGAAGCGAAACGGATGTTTCCCGTAGACGAGCGCCTCGGCCTTGCCATATCCCCGTTGCTGGTTGCAGTAAGCGGCCACAGTATTGCGGCGAAAATGCCAGACCACGGCGGCCGGGCTGTAGCCGATGACATAGCCCGCGTCTTGAAAGCGCCAGCAGATGTCGACGTCGTCGCCGGCTGCCCGATAAATCGGATCGAAGCCGCCGAGCCGCACCAGCGCCTCGCGGCGGAACGCCATGTTGCAGCCGGCGATGTGCTCTGCGACTTCGTCGCTGATCAATACATGCGTCGGGCCCCCGGGTGCCACGGCGACCACGGCCGGGATGAGTGAGTCCTCGGGCGGTGGAAAATTGGGCCCGCCGCAGGCGGCGAGGTTACTGCCCTCCATCTTGGCGACGAGATAGCTCAGCCAATCTGGGTCGGCGACACAGTCGCTGTCTGTGTAGGCAACGATTTCCCCCGTCGCCGCCTCGGCGCCAACATTGCGGGCCACGCTCAACCCATGGTTCGACTGGTTGATGATCCGGCAATAGCCGTGGCTCTCGGCGATCGCGAGGGTGCGGTCACGCGAGCCGTCATTGACGAGGATGACCTCGTAGTCCGGGTAGTTGAGCACGGCAAGCGAGGCGAGGCACTGGTCCATCGTGCGCTCGGCATTATAGGCGCAGACGACGACGGAAACGCGCGGGTAGCGCGGCAATCTCGGCGGCAAGACGCTCTGATATTGGTGGGCGATCGCGCCGAGAGAGGGTTTGGGTTGACGCTGGCTATCGACGAGGCCGAACGCCCAATCCTCGATCAGATGTCCGCCGGTGAACCATTCATCGGTCCAGGCGAAGACGAATGTCCCGGCGACCCCGGCCTCGAAGGCCGAGTGAACTTGCCAGGAAAGTATGCGCCGCTGCTCCTCCTCGCCTAGCCGCATGGAATCGACGCCGAATTCGGTCAACACCAACGGCCGATCGACTGCAAGATTGTGCAGTCTCGCAATGTACCGCTGGAACGCTGCTTGATCGTGGAGATAGACGTTGAAGCAGACGAAGTCGGTGAAGTCGATCGTCAAATATTCGGTCGACGGAAAGTTGGCATAGCTGACGAGTGCTTCCGGATGCGCCTCTCTGACGCATGCCACCAGGCTCCGGACAAATCGACGTACCGGCTCGGCGCCGTGCCAACGAACGATGTCGGGAGGGATTTCGTTGCCGACAAGATACCCTAAGACAGCGCGATGGCGCCGGCAAGCGTGGACCCCCGCGGTTACTGTCTCCCTAATCTCGGCTTGAACTGCAATACCGTCGAGAAATGCAATGTGCTGCGACCAGGACAGTCCGACGAGGATTTTTAAGCCCGCACAATGGGCCGCATCGAGCAGCCATATCGGCGGCACCGTGAAGACCCGCACAGTGTTGACGCCGGCCTGCGCCATCAGCGCGAAATCATGCTCGACCATGGCGGGCTCGGGGAATTGCGCGCCGTGATCCCGCTTCGCGAAGGGGCCGTAGGTCACGCCTTTGATAAAGTGCTTGTGAGCCCCAGCGAAAAAAAACTTGCCGTGCACGCGGAGTGGACCGGGCCGATCGGCCGCTTCTACCGGCAGCGATCGCGTCGCAACCTTGTCGATTTCGACCGTGGTCATCTGGGAGGCTCCCGAGGGTTTGCCGCAGGCACCCTCTTGGGTGGAGGCGACGCTCGCACAACGGGCGTTAACGAGTTTCATTCCCCGCTCCTGATGGCAGGGTCGACCCGCCGAGAGGTTAGCTAACGGGTGCGGCTCTCATGCCAGGCAAGAGCGGAGCGAATGATCGTGTGCAGGTCCGAACGCTGAGCCCGCCAACCGAGTCGCTCCGCGGCGAGGCTCGGGTCGGCGACTAGGATCGGCGGGTCGCCTGCTCTCCTCGCGGCATTACGCCAGGGCACGGCCCGCCCGCTGACCGCCTCGGCCGCGGTGATCACCTCGCGCACCGAATGACCTCGGCCGACCCCAAGGTTCAGTGCTGCGCTTTCGCATCCGGCGCAAAGGTGTTCGAGCGCGCGCAGATGCGCGTCGGCAAGATCCTCGACGTGGATGTAATCGCGGATGGCGGTACCGTCTGCAGTCGGATAATCGACCCCGTAGATCTCGACGTGCGATCTTTGCCCGAGGGCAGCTTGCAGCACTAATGGGATGAGGTGTGTTTCGGGCTTGTGACATTCGCCGATCTCGCCGTCGGAATCGGCACCGGCGGCGTTGAAGTACCTCAGCGAAACCGAGCGGATGCGATAAGCCTCCCCGTACCAACGCAGCGCTCGCTCGATCGCGAGCTTGGTCTCGCCGTACGGGTTGACCGGGAGCTGCGGCGCCGTCTCGCGGATCGGATTGACATCGGGAAGGCCGTAGGTGGCGCATGTCGACGAGAAGACGATCTTGTCTACCCCGGCCTGGCGCATCGCTTCGAGAAGCGAAAGGGTCCCTGCGAGGTTGTTGCGATAATACAGCGCCGGATCCGCGACCGACTCGCCGACATAGGCGAAGGCGGCAAAGTGCATGACCGCTGACACGCGATGGGTCTGCATCGCCCTGACCAGGCGCTCCCGGTCCGCGAGATCGCCCTCGACCAGCGGCCCCCAGCGCACCGCCTCGCGATGTCCACGCGACAAATTGTCGAACACGATCGGCTGATGTCCTGCTTTGGCCAAGATCTTGCACGCGTGACTGCCGATATATCCAGCGCCGCCCGTGACGAGTACCGATTGAGGCATCCGTGCTTGCTGCTCCAAACTGTTCCCGGCTGCAGCGTAGCACACCCATTGTCTCTTCTCGCGGCGGAATAAGCTGGCAATCTCGCCGTTTTGCGCTGCATTCGGGGTTGCGGATCGGGCAGGTGTTTGGATGCGGATAGCGATGATCGGGACCGGGTATGTGGGTCTGGTCTCAGGGGCGTGTTTTTCGGAGTTTGGGTCGACGGTCGCCTGCGTCGACCAGGACGCGGCGAAGATTGCCCGGCTGCAGCGCGGCGAGGTGCCGATTTTCGAGCCCGGGCTGGGGGCGCTGGTGGCGGCCAATATGGCGTCGGGG
>DATNKF010000074.1:0-11352 GCA_035603555.1 Allostellaceae bacterium | reverse complement strand
CGCCTCTTGGCCAAGGGCAAGATCCGCACGGCGATCACGATCGAGGTGGCTGGTGCTTCCAAGGCGGCGATCGCCGCGGTCGAGAATGCCGGTGGTAAGGTTATCCTTCGCGTCGGCCGCGCGAACAAGCAGCGAGCGGGGGCGGCCGCCCCCCCGGCCTGACCTCGGGCGGCGCTGCTCCGCCGCCTCCGGCTTTTGGGTAGGGATGGATATCAAATGGCGTCAGCCGCCGAACAACTAGCAGCCAGCATCAATTTCTCGGCCTTCGCGAAGGCCTCCGAACTCAAAAGCCGGATCTGGTTCACCTTGGGCGCTTTGGTGATCTACCGGCTCGGCACCTATATCCCGATCCCCGGTATCGACCCTGCGATCCTGCAGGATCTCTTTTCGCGCAATGCGGGCGGGATCCTCGGCATGTTCGACATGTTCTCGGGCGGTGCGCTGGGGCGCATGACGATCTTTGCGCTCAACATCATGCCGTACATCTCGGCCTCGATCATCATCCAGCTGCTGACCGCGGTTTCGCCGACTCTTGAAGCGCTCAAGAAGGAGGGCGAGAGCGGGCGAAAGAAGCTCAACCAATATACGCGCTTCGGCACGGTTCTGCTGGCGGCTGTCCAATCCTACGGGATCGCCGTCGGGCTCGAGGGCATGCGCGCCGACACTCAATCCGCTGTTATCGACCCAGGACTGTTCTTTCGACTGGTCACGGTGGTGACCCTTACCAGCGGCACCGTGTTTCTGATGTGGCTCGGCGAGCAGATCACGGCGCGTGGCATCGGTAACGGCATCTCGCTGATCATCATGGCCGGGATCGTAGCGAACCTGCCGCACGCCCTGGCCTCCACCCTTGAACTCGGCCGTACCGGGGCGATCTCGACGGTGTTCATCATCATCTTCCTGGCGATGTCGGTGGGGGTAGTCGGCTTCATCGTGTTCATGGAGCGCGCGCAGCGGCGAATTCTCGTCCAGTACCCGAAGCGGCAAGTCGGCAACAAGATGTTCGGCGGCGAGGCCTCTCATCTGCCGTTGAAGATAAACACCTCGGGCGTCATTCCGCCGATCTTCGCCTCCTCGCTTCTGTTGCTGCCGGCGACGGTCGCGAATTTCGAGGCGAACGGGCAGAGCTACGGCTGGCTCGGCCAGATCACAGCCTATCTTGCGCACGGCACGCCGCTCTACATGATCCTATACGTAAGCTTGATCTGTTTTTTCTGCTTCTTCTATACCGCGATCGTCTTCAACCCGACCGAAACTGCGGACAACCTGCGCAAGTACGGCGGTTTTATTCCTGGAATCAGACCAGGGAAGAGCACTGCTGACTACTTGGATTACGTGCTGACCCGGCTGACCGTTGTCGGCGCCGCCTATCTCTCGGCCGTCTGCATCCTGCCGGAGATCCTGATTTCGGAATATTCGGTTCCGTTCTATTTCGGCGGGACCAGTCTCCTGATCGTCGTCAGCGTCACGATGGACACCGTCGCGCAGATTCACTCGCACCTGCTGGCGCACCAATATGAGGGCTTGATCAAGAAGGCAAAGCTGAGGGGACGGCGCGGATGAACGTCGTCCTGCTCGGGCCACCGGGCTCGGGGAAGGGGACCCAGGCAAAGCGTGTCGAGCAGGCCTACGGCATTACCCAGCTTTCCACCGGGGACATGTTGCGGGCGGCGACCGCTTCCGGCAGCGAGCTGGGGCTCCGCGTCAAGAGCATCATGGATTCGGGCCAGCTCGTTCCCGACGGCATCATCATAGACATGATCGCCGACCGCACCGGCCAGCCGGATTCCCGCAACGGCTTTATTCTCGACGGCTTCCCGCGGACGCTCCCGCAGGCGCAAGCGCTCGATGAAATGCTGGCGCGCCGCGGTCTCCGACTCGACCACGTGATCGAGTTCGAGGTCGATGAGCCCGTGCTGATCGATCGCCTTGCCGGACGCTTCAGCTGTCAGCAATGCGGCGCCAGCTATCACGAACGCGACAACCGGCCCAAGGTCGACGAGACCTGTGACGTTTGCGGCGGCTGCGAGTTTGCGTGCCGCGCCGACGACAGGCCGGAGACGGTCAAGGCGCGGCTCGAAGTCTACCATCGTCAGACGGCGCCGATCCTGCCGTATTATCGCGACCGTGGCATCCTCCGCCTGGTCGATGGAATGGCCGAGATCGATGCGGTCACGCGCGAAATCGAAAAGATCCTCGGCTAAGGCCTTTGGCGTTGCCGCCAGGCCGGAAATAGCTCGACGCGCCGGGATCTGACATTCTCGGCCCGACGTCGATTTCGGGACGGGGCACGGACATGATCGAACCCTATACCGCGGTTGGACTGATCCCGAGCTTCTGGGGCATTCGTCGCCGCGAGGACATCGAGAAGAATTTGGAGCATCTGGAAAGCCTGACCAAGGCAGCGTTCTGGCTGTCGAACCTCGACATTCCGGTCCGCCTCGTCGCCATCCCCGAGGGCGCGCTGCAAGGCTTCAATGACGAGGTCCTCGACGTCGATCACGTAGAGTTCGCGCGGACCTGCGCCATCGACATTCCCGGCCCGGAGACCGACCGCCTCGGGCGCCTCGCTCGCAGCTGGGGCGTGTTCATAATGGCCCAAGCCAAGGCGCGGCACGAGGATTGGCCGGATCGGTTCTTCAACATCGGCTTTGTTATCGATCCGGACGGTGCCGTCATATTGAAACACTACAAGATCTCAGCCTTGTTGCCCTGCGAGCGCTCGGTCTCGCCGCACGACCTCTTCGATTGGTGGGTCGACAAATACGGCCGCAATTTGCAGGCGTTCTGGCCGGTCGCCGACACGGCGATCGGCCGTTTGGGGATCATGATGGCGATGGAGGGCAACTACCCCGAAAACGGCCGCGGCCTGGCGTTGAACGGCGCGGAGGTCGTCTATCGCGCCTCGCTGCCGGCACCCTTTACCGAGAACGATTTCTTCGAGATCTCCAACCGGGCGCGCGCGCTGGAAAACAACATGTATGTCGTGGCGCCCAACATCGGAGGCTACCATCTCTATCTGGACAGCGAGACGCCGATAGACGCCGGGGGCGGCCAGTCGATGATCGTTGACTATCGCGGTGCGGTCGTCGGCAAGCAGCGCGACACCAACGGCTCCACCTTCGTCGCCGGCGTGATCAATATCGAGGCGCTGCGCCATCATCGGCAGAGCGCTCAAGTGACAAATTGGCCCAAGGACATCCGCGCCGAGCTGGCGCAGATTATTTACGAGCAGCCGATCTACCCCAAGAATCTCTATCTCGACAAAATTCCCGGCCGGCATGGCGAGTACAAGCGCGAGGTGATCGACCCTCAGATCCGGCTTATGCAGGAGCGCGGAATCTGGAAGGCGCCGGGGAGCGGCTGAACGGGGAGGAGCTTATGCCTGACACGGTCAAATATCTGCTGGATGAATCGAGAATCCCAAAAGATTGGTACAACATCGTCGCCGATTTGCCGCGTCCGCCCGAACCCGTGCTGCATCCCGGAACATTGCAGCCAGTCGGCCCACAGGATCTCGAGCCGCTGTTCCCACTGGCGCTGATCGAGCAGGAGGTGTCGGCCGAGCGGACGATCGAAATCCCTGAGCCGGTCCGCGTCATCTACCGGCAATGGCGCCCGTCGCCGCTCTATCGCGCGCGCCAGCTGGAACGGGCGCTCGATACCCCGGCCAAGATCTATTACAAATACGAGGGGGTAAGCCCGGCGGGGAGCCACAAGCCCAACACCGCGGTCGCGCAGGCCTTTTACAACAAGGAAGCCGGCGTCAGGCGGCTGACGACCGAGACCGGCGCCGGGCAGTGGGGTTCGGCCCTCGCCTTCGCGGGTGCCGTGTTTGGTCTCGAAGTGCGCGTCTACATGGTGAGGGTGAGCTACGAGCAGAAGCCGTACCGCAAGGCTCTGATGGAGGCTTGGGGTGCGGAGTGTGTGGCGAGCCCGAGCACCGAAACGAGAGCCGGGCGCCGCATCCTCCAGGAACATCCGACCTCGCCCGGCAGCTTGGGCATCGCGATCAGCGAAGCGGTAGAAGTCGCCGCGGAGCATGCCGATACGAAATATTCGCTGGGTAGCGTGCTCAATCACGTCCTGCTGCACCAGACCGTCATCGGCCAGGAGGCCATGGTGCAGCTCGAGATGGCGGGCGATTATCCCGACATCATCGTCGGCTGCACCGGTGGCGGTAGCAACTTTGCCGGCATCGCGTTCCCGTTCATCGGCGCCGGGCTGCGCGGCGGTCCAAAGCCGCGCGTGATCGCTTGCGAGCCGGCAGCTTGCCCGAGCCTGACGCGCGGCAAATATGCCTACGATTTCGGCGACACCGGGCACCTGACGCCGCTCGTCAAGATGCACACGTTAGGCTCCACCTTTGTGCCGCCGGGATTTCATGCGGGTGGCCTGCGGTATCACGGCATGGCGCCGCTGGTGAGCTTGCTGCAAGAGCTGGGGCTCATCGAATCGCGCGCCCTTGCACAAACCGACTGCTTTGCAGCGGGGCTGCAGTTTGCCCGCACCGAGGGCATCCTCCCGGCTCCCGAAGCCAACCATGCCGTGCGCGGCGTGGTCGAGGAGGCGCTGCGCTGCAAGGCGGAGGGCATCTCGCGCACGATCCTCGTTAATTTGTGCGGCCATGGACATTTCGACATGCAGGCTTATATCGACTATCAGGCCGGTAAGCTCGGCGACCACGCCTATGACGAGGCCGCGCTCGCGGCAGCGATCGCTGTCCTGCCCGAGGTAGCTGCCGGTTAGCTCGCAGGTTGGCATTGACGCCGGGACGTCGATCCATATAATACGTGCCCCGTCGAGGAGCGGAACCCGAACCTATGTTTCGTTGTGAGGAGAAGCGCAGGTGGCGCGCATCGCTGGCGTAAACATACCCAACCAGAAGCGGGTGCCGATAGGATTGACCTACATCCACGGCATCGGTCGCACCAAGGCCATGGAGATATGCGGCCGGATTGGAATTCCGCTCGAGCGGCGGGTGCACGAGATGACCGACGATGAGGTGTTGCGGGTGCGCGAGCTGATCGACCGCGATTACACGGTCGAGGGCGATCTGCGGCGACAAGTCGCAATGAACATCAAGAGGCTGATGGATCTCGGCTGCTATCGCGGCCTGCGCCACCGCAAGGGGCTGCCGGTGCGGGGACAGCGCACCCATACAAATGCGCGGACCCGAAAGGGACCGGCCCGACCGATCGCCGGCAAAAAGAAATAGGTCCGGCAGGTCAAACTCGAACAGCGAAAGCGTTAGATGGCGAGAACGGCGGCAGCAGCGCCGCGCCTGCGCCGGCGCGAGCGCAAGAATATCACCTCGGGTACGGCGCATGTGAATGCCACCTTCAACAATACGATGATCACGATCACCGATGCTCAGGGTAATACGATCGCGTGGTCGTCGTCGGGGAGCCAGGGCTTCAAGGGCTCGCGCAAGTCGACTCCCTATGCGGCGCAAGTCGCCGCCGAAGATGCCGGCCGAAAGGCCATGGAGCACGGCATGCGTACCCTGGACATCGAGGTCAAGGGTCCGGGCTCGGGGCGGGAATCGGCGCTGCGTGCTCTGCAGGCGGTAGGGTTTGCGGTTACGTCGATTCGGGACGTTACGCCGATCCCGCATAATGGCTGTCGGCCGCCCAAGCGGCGCCGCGTCTGATGAGCGACCGCCCCTTTGGAGGGCGGAAGGGCT
The DNA here is from genome assembly GCA_035603555.1 of Allostellaceae bacterium. Classification (GTDB taxonomy): domain Bacteria; phylum Pseudomonadota; class Alphaproteobacteria; order ATCC43930; family CGMCC-115725; genus AP-15. Next base: position 5,666 of record DATNKF010000074.1, on the reverse strand, counting down.
CAGAGACGATTCCAGCAAAGCCGCACGGCCGGCTTGCATTGCGGATGACCTCCGCATCCAACGACTGAGGTTCGAGTGGTGATTCAAAAAAACTGGCAGACGCTGATTAAGCCGAAGCAGCTTTCGGTTGAATCGGGCGATGATCCGAAGCGCGTTGCCACGGTCGTCGCCGAACCGCTCGAACGTGGCTTCGGGCTGACCCTAGGCAACGCCCTGCGCCGCGTGTTGCTTTCCTCTTTGCAGGGTGCGGCAGTCACCTCGATGCAGATCGAGGGCGTGCTCCACGAGTTCTCTTCGATTCCAGGTGTGCTCGAAGACGTCACCGACATCGTGCTCAACGTCAAGAGCATCGACCTGCGGATGTACGGCGAAGAACCAAAGCGGATGAGGTTGCGTACCAGCGGGCCTGGTGAGGTCCGCGCCGGTGCGATCGAAACCGGCCACGACATCGACATCTTGAATCCGGATCTGGTGATCTGCACGCTCGACAGCGGTGCGAAGATCGCGATGGAGCTGACCGTCGAGAGTGGCAAGGGTTATGTACCGGCGACCCAAAACCGACCAGAGGACGCGCCGATCGGCCTGATCCCGGTCGATGCGCTGTTCAGCCCGGTGCGCAAGGTGTCCTACCGGGTCGAGAACACACGGGTAGGTCAGGTCACCGATTACGACAGGCTCTCCATCCGGCTCGAGACCAATGGTGCCGTGACGCCCGAGGATGCGGTGGCGCTGGCAGCCCGTATCCTGCAGGACCAGCTCCAGCTCTTCATCAACTTCGAAGAGCCGCGCCATCCGTCGGAGGAAATCCGTCCGAGCGAGCTGCCGTTCAACAAGAATTTGCTGCGCAAAGTCGACGAACTGGAGCTGTCGGTACGTTCCGCCAATTGCCTGAAGAACGACAACATCGTCTATATCGGCGACCTGGTGCAAAAGTCCGAAGCCGAGATGCTGCGGACGCCGAATTTCGGGCGCAAATCGCTGAACGAGATTAAAGAGGTGTTAGCCCAGATGGGATTGCACCTCGGGATGGAGATCGTGAACTGGCCGCCCGAGAACATCGAAGAATTGGCCAAGCGCCTCGACGAGCCCTATTGAGGAACCTATGCGCCATCGCCTCCGCGGCCGCAGCTTCAGCCGCAAATCCGCTCACCGCAAGGCGATGTTCGAGAACCTCGCCGCCGCCTTGATAAAACACGAGCAGATCACGACGACTTTGCCCAAGGCCAAGGATTTGCGCCCGATCGTCGAGAGGCTGATCACCATCGGCAAGCATGGCGGGCTGGCGGGTCGGCGCCGTGCGATCGCTGCGCTGCAGGATACAGCCCTGGTCGAGAAGCTGATGACGACCTTGGCGCAGCGCTACGCGGCCCGAGCCGGCGGCTATACCCGCATCGTCAAGTCCGGGTACCGTTATGGGGACGACGCGGCGATGGCCGTGATCGAATTAATCGATCGTGATCCTTCGGCCAAGGGCAAGGATTCCGGCCCGACTGGCCTCAAGGAAGAGGCCGCGGAAGAGGCCGCTTAGTTAAGTTACGTTACCCAAGTCTAGGTATATTTGTCGTCCCGGCCCACGGGTCCGGCCTTTGGCCGGCCCGAGGACGGGCTCCGGCCGAGACCGATCCGTCTATCGCGCCGGCGTTCGCTGGTGTGTGACAATAACCTTCCTCTTCGAGCCCCTACCGGTCGAGGACGCTCGTTGCGCGAACAGTGAGCGCGTAGTATGGGCCGAAACAAAAGAGGGGGGCCTGAGATGCTGTTCAAATGTTGGCCGCCGGGTGCACAAATTCCGGGACGGTTTCCGGGTCCCGTCCATGCCCGCGGCAAATGGTTCACCGTCGACATTCATTGCCATGTGCTGGCCCCCAAGGCAGCGGAAATGGTCGCCGGTAATGCCGATGCGACACGCCACCCCCGCGAGGTCTACGCCAACGAGCGCACCCGCGAGGTCAACCGGCAGCAGGCGGAACGCAACCGCATTCAGTTCACGTCGATCGAGAACCGGATCGCCGATATGGACAGAATGGGGATAGACATCCAAGCGATCTCGCCTTCGCCGAACCAGACCTATTATGCCGCCGATCCCGATCTCGGCATCGCCACCGCGCGGGTCGTCAACGACAACCTCGCCGATATCGTCGGCCGCCATCCCGACCGCTTCACTGCGCTCGGCACGGTGCCGTTCCAGGCGCCCGATCTTGCCGTCACCGAGCTCGACCGGCTGCACAAATCATTGGGCTTCCGCGGCATCGAGATCGCGACCAACGTCGCTGGCGAGGATCTCTCGGCCGAGCGCTTCCGCAAGATCTTCGCGCGGGTCGAAGAGCTTGGCATGCTGATCTTCATGCACCCGACCGGCTTTCCCGAGGCGCGGCGGTTCGCCGACCACTACTTGGTCAACGTGATTGGCAACCCGCTCGACTCGACCGTTGCCGTCCATCACCTGATCTTTGGCGGGGTACTGCACGCCCACCCCAACCTCAAGCTCGTTATCGCCCATGGCGGCGGCTATCTGCCGGCCTACTCCGGGCGCATCGACCATGCCGCGTCGGCGCGCCCCGATTGCTGCGAGAATATCCACCGGACGCCGACCGAATATCTGAAGCGGCTCTACTTCGACACGATCGTCTTCACCCACCACCAGCTCGAATATCTCGTCGAACAGTATGGCGCTGACCACGTGCTGATGGGCACCGACTATCCCGCCGACATGGGCGAGATCGACCCGATCGGCTTTGTCGAGGGCGCGGCCGGCCTCGATGACGCCGAGCGCCGGGCGATCCTCGGCCGCAACGCAGCCCGGCTGCTGAACATCGAAATCCCCGCAGCATCGGGTTGATCGAAGGGGATCCCGAGATGCTGTTCAAATGTCTGCCGCCGGGGGCGGAGATTCCCGGGCGTTTCCCGGGTCCGGTGCATGCCGGCGGCAAATGGTTCACGATCGACATCCATTGCCATGTCCGCAGCGACAAGGCGGCGGCGATGGTCGAAGGCAATGCCGCCGTCTCGCAATGGTTTCTCGAAACCGCGGCGAACGAGCGCAGCCGTACCATCAACCGCCAGAACGGAGAACGGACACGCCTCCAGGGCTCCTCGCCCGAACAGCGGATCGAGGATATGGACCGGATGGGGATAGACATCCAGGCGATCTCGCCGGCGCCGCGCCAGACCTATTACGGCGCCGACCCCGATCTCGGACGCGAGACCTCGCGCGCCGTCAACGACTTCATCGCCGAGATCTGCGGCCGTTATCCCGACCGTTTCGTCGGCCTCGGCACGGTGCCGTTTCAGGCTCCCGATCTCGCGATCGCCGAGCTCGACCGATTGCATAAATCGCTCGGCTTTCGCGGTATCGAGATCATGACCCATGTCGCCGGCGAGGATCTCTCGGCCGAGCGCTTCCGCAAGATCTTCGCCCGCTGCGAAGAGCTGGGCCTGGTTGTCTTCATGCATCCCGACGGGTTCACCGAGGCGGGCCGCTTCGCCAGCCACTACTTTGCCAATGTGATCGGCAACCCGCTCGATTCGACCGTGGCGCTGCATCATCTGATCTTTGGCGGGGTGTTGCGCGATTACCCCAATCTCAAGCTCGTCGTCGCCCATGGCGGCGGTTTCCTCCCCGCGTATTCTGGTCGCATCGATCACGCCGCGGCGGCCCGGCCGGACTGCTGCGAGCAGCTGCATCGGATGCCGACCACCTATCTGAAGCGCGTCTATTTCGACGCCCTCGTCTACACTCACCACCAGCTCGACTATCTCGTCGACCAGTATGGCGCCGATCACATCCTGATGGGCACCGACTACCCGGCGGATATGGGCGAGGTCGATCCGATCGGCATGATCGAGGGTACGCCCGGGCTCGATGATGTCGAGCGCCGAGCGATCCTCGGGGGCAACGCCGCCCGCCTGCTGAATCTCGAAATCCCAGCGGCCGCGCGGTAGACTGATGTAAGAAGCACACTTCTCGTCATTCCCGACGAAGGCCGGGACCCATGGCTGAAATGGGCACCGGCCTTCGCCGGAGTGGCGGAGCCGGGTTAAGCCAGGGAGGGCACAATGAAATTCCTGACAGATGAACAGCTGCGAGACCTGCTGCCGGCCGAGACTGCGTCGTTTCCTTCACCGGTGCCGACCCAGATCGTGTCGAGCGACGAGTACCTGCCGGTGCTGCAGAGCGCCAAGCAGCGCGAGGTCGAGGCCCGGCTGAGGGATCTCAGCGATCGGCTCGCGCGGCGGCAAGGCCTGTCGCGCCGCCGCTTTTTCCAGACCGCCGCCGGCATGGCCGCTTCGTTTGTCGCGATGAACCAAGTGTTCGGCCGGCTCTTCGAGGCCAGCATGGCCGAGGCGGCGACACCCGAGATGGCGGCCGAGCGCGCTCAAGCGCTGTCGGGGCAGTTGATCATCGACGGCCACACCCATTTCCTGCGCGACGACACGCGGCTGATGGGGTTCGTCAAGGCGCGCGAGGCGGTCGGCAAGGCCGGCTGGAACAAGGCGCTCGCCGGCAAGGAGCAGACCATCGACGATCTGAAATATGCCAACTACCTCAAAGAAATCTACATGGACAGTGACACCAAGGTGGCGCTGCTGTCGAACTCGCCTTCGGAGGTTGCCGAGGACTGGTTCATCCCGCAGGAGCAGGTGTTCAAGACCCGCGAGCAGGTCAACAAGGAGGCTGGTTCGCGGCGGATGATGGCGCATTTCACGATCACCCCGGGTTGGCCTGGTTGGCTCGACCAAGTCGATAAGGCGATCGAGGTCTACAAGCCCGATTCGTGGAAGGGCTACACCGTCGGCGATAATACCCACAAGGAGCTCGCCCACTATCCCTACCATCTCGATGACGAGAAGCTGATGTACCCGTTCTACGAGAAGGCGGTGACATCTGGGATCAAGAACATCTGCATCCACAAGGGATTGTTCGCACCGGCGGTCGAGGAGAAGTTCCCGCGCCTGCGGCCCTATGCTGATGTCAGCGATGTCGGCAAGGCCGCCAAGGACTGGCCGCAGCTAAATTTCCTGATCTATCATTCGGGCTATCGCTGGATCGGTGCCACCCCGGCCGAGGGCATGGCCGAGTTTGACAAGACCGGTCGCAGCTCGTGGTCCAGCGACCTCGCCGAGATCCCGGAAAAGTATGGCGTCACCAATGTCTACGGCGATCTGGGGCAGCTCTTCGCGTGGACCGCTGTGGCCGAGCCGCGCCTCGCGGCGGCATTAATGGGGATGCTGGTCAAGGGGCTCGGCGCCGACCACGTGCTCTGGGGTACCGATGCTCTATGGACCGGTGCGCCGCAGTGGCAGATCGAGGGACTGCGCCGTCTCGAAATACCGGAGGACATGCAGCAAAAATATGGGTTCAAGCCGCTGGGTCCGGCTGATGGCCCGATCAAGAACGGCATCTTTGCCGAAAACGCAGTGCGCCTCTACAATTTCGACAAGCGAGCCGAACTCGCCCAGCCCGACCGCTTTGCCGAAATCAAGGCCGATTATGTACAGAACGGGCCAGGCCGCAGCAATCTGCGCTACGGCTACGTCCGCAATGCGGGGTGATCACATGACCGTCGTCGAGACCGAGCGTCACGGGCAGATCCTCGTGGTGCGGATGAACCGGCCCGAGCGGTTGAATGCACTCAATCAGGAGATGCGCACTCAGCTCGCCGAGA
>DATNKF010000073.1:0-8068 GCA_035603555.1 Allostellaceae bacterium | reverse complement strand
GACCCGGTGGATGCCCTTATGCGCATTATCGCGCGCCGCCTCCGAGGTCGTCCGCAGCGTCCCGAGCATCTCGACCGTTTCCGGGATAACATTGCTGGCGGTGCCGGCGGCGATCTTGCCGCAAGTCAAGACGATCGGGTCGAAGACATTGGCGCAGCGGATAACCATCGCATGCAGCGCGAGCCCGATTTCGCAGGCGACGGGCACCGGATCGACCGCCAGATGCGGCATGGAGGCATGACCGCCGCGGCCTTAACCCGGATCGTCCAAGTGTCGACTATCAGCTGGCAGCTCGAGCATAACTCGAAGGTGATCGGCTTAGAAGAGTGACGAAAAAGGTCTTCTAAGGCCGCGGGAAATCAAGCGACACCGTCGCGACCGGGGGGCTCGACGCCGAATTGACCTCCGGCTCAGCGCTAACCGGAAATGATGCAGGAGCTGGGATTACCCGGGTCGAGGCCTCCATCTTTTCGAGGACTTCCTGCATCCACGAAGCCTTGCCATGGGCCACCACGACCCTCATCGCCGGATAGCGCTCCATAACCGTAAAGCCCATCAGGGTCGAGGCGACGAACATATGGTTGTCGAGCCAGGGGGCCAGGATCGGCGCCAGCGGATGGCCGAGCGGCGTCAACTGCTGAAAGGTTGTGTTGCTCGCCGCCCCGCCGCCGGCAAACGGTCCGCCTCCTCCTCCAGGGACCGGAGGCTCGGCGAGTCTGTCCTTGATCTTCTCGAAGAACGGCCCGTGCGAGGTCCATTCCGGGTTCCACAGGCCGGGTGTGGGATGCACCGCCGCGGCGATCCCAAGTCGCTCCAGCTCCGCCCATAACGGCTCGTAATAGGGATGGTTCAGATAGTGCTCTTCCAGAAACATCGGCCGGATAAAGACCGCCGGGAAACACGCCTTTCGCGCCACCCGCTGCAATTCCTCCAGCGCAAAGTCCATGTTCTGTAACGGCAGGATCGCGGTAGCGAAGAGCCGCGTCGGCGCTGGCTTGCAGAAATCGGCGATCCAGTCGTTGTAGGCGCGGGCCAGCGCGAAGGCCACGTCGGGGTCATCGACTAGGAAGAACCCTTCGGCGAACCAGGTCGCGTAGAGCAGCGTCTGGTCCACCCCCATCGCGTCCATATCGGTCAACCGGGCCTGCGGGTCCGAAGCGCCCTCGGTCATCGGATGCCGCGTGTGCGGATCCAGCGCGCCGATTGCATCCCAATCCATGCCGGGCCGCCACAGCGCATGGCGAGGAAGATTGGGGTTCGTCGTATCGCGGAAGATCTCGCCATTGACCTTGAGGTAGGAGCCGGTACGGCCCTCCTGGCGCCACAGCGCATGCTTGCCCAGGGTGCGGTATTCTGGCTCTAGATATTTATCCCACAGCGCCGGCGGCTCGACCACGTGGCTGTCGGCGTCGAACACTGCGAAGTCTTTCGTCGTCATCCGCTCCTCCCTATCATGTCATTGCGAGGAGTGGAACGACGAAGCAATCTCGGCGGGCTGAGCCTCGATCGGCACGAGATTGCTTCGCTCCGCTCGCAATGACGGCCTAGCCTCGGGTGACCGCCGCCTCTGGCCGCAATGAGGCGCGGATTTCCTCTTCGGTCGGCCACCAATCCGGCCGCTCGATCTCGGTGATGCGCTCGCGGATGAGTTTTGCCGGCGCTTGCACCTTATAGAGCCGGCGGGCGTTGGCGCCGAGGAACTTGGCCTGATTCTCCTTCGGCAGCCCATATTTCTGCATCGTCCCGATCGCCCGCCAGGCGTCGTCGCCGTCGTGGTGATAGACGTCGGAGGACCAGGCCAGGATGTCGCCGTAAAACTCCGGCAGACGCGCCGGCGGCGCTTCGTCTCCCTCGAACCCCGTCATGCAATGCTCGAAGAAGGTCTCGCTCGGGAGCCGCTTCAGCGGCGGCAGCTGGCGCTCGTTGCGATAGAGCCGGTAGGCCTTGTCGCATTCGTCGATCAGGAAGCTGAGCCAGGTCGAGGACGCCTCGAAGACCGCGGCATTGACCTTCGGGTGCCGGTCGAAGAAGCCCGACATTAGCACCATGGTTACCCAGAGCGCCGCCTCGGACTGGAAATTCTGCACGTTCGACAGGAACGAGTGGGGCAGCCCGGAGGTGGCGATCGTCCGCCGGATCAGCTCGGCGCCAGAATACTGCTCGCTGTAGCCCGAAGGCTTCAGGCTGCCGAAGGCCGGGAACGGATGCATCCCGTAGACCATGCCAGTCTCTTCGAGCGCGTCCCAGACCGGCTCGTATTTCGGCTGTAGCGGGTAATTGCCGAAGGCGTCCATCGGGCGGACGAGCGCCACCCGGCAACCTTGCGCGGCGACCCGGCGCACCTCCTCGACCGCGTAGTCTGGATGCTGCATCGGGATCAGCGCGGCGAAGAACAGCCGCTCGGGGTCGGCCAAGGTGTATTCGTAGGCCCACTCGTTGTAGGCGCGGCAGAAGGCCTTGGCGCCGAGCGCATTTTCCAGCCAGGGATAAATGTCGATCTCGGTCGGGATGATCATGACCTGATCGATGCCCTGGACGTCCATGTCCTTGAGGCGCGGCTTCGGCTCGTAGGAGCCGGCGTGGTCGAGATAGGCCACCTGCTCCTGGGTCAGCGCGGTTTTCGGGTTGAGATTGCGCACGTTGAGCGCGCGCTGGATGTCGTGCTTGACCCCGGGGCCTGCATTGGTGATGACCCGCATCGTGCCGGGGATGCCGCCCTTGCGCGGCGACCCAAGCCCGATCCCGGCGCGACCGTTGACGATCAAGAGGCGGCTGTCGGCATCCCACCAAATCGTCGCTTTCAGCGCATCGAGCTCGTCGCGGGTCAGGAAATCCTTGGCACGCTCCCAGATCAGCGGCGGCTCGGTGACATGCGCGTCGCAGTCGAAGGTGGCGAAATCTTTGGTCATCGGCGCGAAACGTTGAATCTGCATGATGTTTCTCCTCACCAATGGCGATGCGGTGCGCTAGTCGTCTTCGAGCCAGCCCGGCGGCACCGTAACCGCACCGTGGCGGGCGAGAATGGCGTCGATCTCTGCCATGTTGGCGTTGCTGATCTCCCAGCCGAGCGCGCCGAGGTTTTCGGTCACCTCGTCGGGTGTGCGCAAGCCGACCAGCGCCGTGCCGACGACTGGATTACTCAGCGTCCAGCGCAGCGCAAATTGCGGAAGGGTCTTGCCGTATTTTGCAGCCAGGCGCTTCAACTCTTCGACCGCAGCGAGGTTGCGCGGGAAATGCTCAGGGCCGAACAGCGTCCGGAACAGGTTCAGGCTGCCGAGCATGCCGCCACGCGAGCGCCAGTCGCTCTCCTCGAACTTCATGCCGGCGCGAAAGGTGCCGGTCAGCATGCCGTAGGCAAGCGAGCCGTAGGCCATGACGGCGATCTGGTGGGCAGCGCAATAGGGGAAGATCTCGGTTTGCATGCGGCGGTCGAACATGTTCCAGCCGTATTGCACGACGTCGATCGGGTGCAGCCGCATGCAATCTTCAATCTGCGCCAGGCGGAAGTTCGACACGCCGATATAACGCGCTTTGCCTTGCCGCACGATGTCGTCAAGCGCACGCATCGTCTCATCGAGTGGCGTATTGGGATCGGGCCAATGCACGAGATATATATCGACGTGGTCGGTAGCGAGGCGGCGCAGGCTCTTGTCGATCGAGGCGAGGACACGCTCCCGGCTGCTGTCGCGGCGGTTTGGCATTTCTTCGTAGCCGACCCCGAATTTGGTCGCGATGACGACATCGTTTCGGCGGCCGCCGAGCGCCCGCGCTAGCGCCTCTTCGGATACGCCCATGCCGTAGGCCTCGGCCGTGTCGAAGCAGGTGATGCCGCTGTCGATCGCCTGCGCGACCGCACGCTGGAACTCGCCCTCCTCAATGCGGCCATAGGTGCCGCCGATCTCCCAACACCCGAAGCCGAGCGCCGAAACCTTCAGGCTGGTTCGTCCGAATTGGCGGAACTCCATAGGCGCCTCCTTATTGCGCGGCGATCGCGGAAGGCCGTCCCGCGAAACGCCGCTCCATGTCCCGCCGTGCCTTGACGGCCTCATTGTCCGGTATCGCGACGTCGGCCCAGCGTACGATCTCGCCGGCCGCGATGTCGCGCATCAGCGGGACACGATGCGCAAGGCCGATCGGCAACGCGCCCTCTGCCAGGCTGCGCTCGGCCGCGACGAGCTTGCCCCAGACCGTGTAGCCGCCCTCGCCATCGAGCGTCTCGCCGGCTTGCAATGCCCGCTTGGCGACGGCCACTACATCGCCGCACCATCCTTGGGGCTGCCCGGTCGGCTCGGAGCGCAACGCTGCCGACAGGATCGAGACGCCGAGCTCCAGCCCGATCAAGTGGTAAGGCTTGTACGTCGCAGCGTACCAGCCGCTCGCGTCGGTCTTGAGTCCATATTCCCTAAAGCAGGTCCGGGCGTACTCGTTCGGCGCCTTCAAGGTGACGTAAACGCCCCAGCGCAAATCGCGGAAGACTGGGCGGCCGTCGCGTTCCAGGCACGAGACCACCTCGACCATGCCGTCATGTTCCAGCGTGCCCCCTGCTTCGCGACCGCGCAGCACATGCGGCAAGTCGTCGACACCGCAGGGTGGAAAGCCGAGCCCGTCGACGGGCACGCCAAGACCGGTCGCGTTGGCGATCGCCGCCATCTCGATCGCCGACTTGGTGCCGTCGAGGAACGAGTTGAACATTTGCGGGTTCATGCCGCCCGCCCGTGCCTCCTCGGGCGTCAGGCCATAATGGCCCCATACGTCGTCGGGCGTCACCCGGTGGTACGCGGGCAGGTATTTGGTGCCCTTGCCCGCGGCAGCGACCTCGAAGCCGCAGGCGCGCGCCCAATCGACAAGCTCGCAAGTCAGGGCTGGCTGGTCGCCATAGGCGAGCGAATAGACGACGCGCTTCCGGCGTGCCTCCTCGGCCAGCAGCGGTCCGGCGAGCACGTCGGCTTCGACATTCACCATGACGATATGCCGGCCGGCGGCGATCGCCCTGCGGGCATGGGCAATGCCGGCCGCCGGCGAGCCGGTCGCCTCAACCACGATCTCCACCTCGGGGTGGGCGCACAGCTCGGCGCCCGAGTCGACGAACAGCGTACGCGCGACGCGGCGCGCATCCCAGCCGACCTTCTGGCAGGCGGCGCGGGCCCGCGCGGGGTCGAGATCGGCGATGACAGAAACCTCCAGCCCCGTCATCGTCGGTACCTGGTTCAAGAACATCGAGCCGAACTTGCCGGCGCCGATCAGACCGACGTGGACCGGCCGTCCGGCAGCCGCGCGTTGTTGCAGCAGGCGATGGAGGTTCATGGCCTATTCCGCCGCCGCCTTGCTCGCTGCGGCGCGGGCGTAATTCAGCAACGCGTCGTCGGGGACCGGCTCGATCGGCGTGAAGTCGCGATGCGCGATCCACTCCGGGCGCGTCGGCTTGCGGATGTAGTTCGACACCGCGCACAACGTCAGATACACGATGCGCCGCGGATAGGGCGTGATGTTCGGGGCCGAGCCATGCACCAGATTGCCGTGGAACATCAGCACTCCGCCCGGCTTGCCGGTCGGCGCGACGATGCCCCCCTCCTGCACGAGCCGCGTCACGGTCTCCCTGTCCAAGGTCCACAGCGGGTAGGACGTTGTTTCCTCGTCATGGCCGGCCGCCAATACGCCATGGTTATGGCTCCGCGGGATCAGCATCAAGGGGCCGTTGATCGGCATCACCTCATCCGTGAACACCGCTATGTTCATCGCCCGTGGTTCCGGCATCCCGTCGTCGCGCGCCCAGGTGCCGTAATCCTGGTGCCACTGCCACACATCCCCCTCGAAGGCGGCCTTGGCGTTGATCTTGTACTGGTGCATGTAGAGTTGTTCGCCGAACACCTGCTCGACCGGCCGGATCAGCCGCGGATGACTGCCGAGCAGGCGGAACGCCTTGTTATAGGTGTGCGCGGCAAAGGCGGTACGGGGCGCCCCGGTCTTCTCGCGCCACACTTCCGGCCGGTTGGTGGCGTAAATTTGCTCGGCCTCGTCTCGCAGAATCGCGACCTCCTCCTCCGAGAAGCAGCCGGGCAGGAACAGATAGCCTTCTTCAGCGAACTGCCGAAGCTGCTGCGCCTCTAGCGGCATCGCGGTTTCCTCCGATTGAGAAGGACGATTGGCTCAGCCGGCGCGCGGTTTCGCCGCCGGCGCGGTCGGTGTGGCGGCGGGCCGCGCGCTCGGCGCCCGCGGCATCGCCGGCGAGAACGAGCCTAAGGATCTCCTGGTGCTCGGCCCAGACCAGCGGGCGCTGCTCAGGATCGTCGAGCACAGCGCCCATCGAGCGTTTCAGATGCGGCCATTGCGCCGCGACGGTGTCTTCGATCGCGTGATTGCCGGACAGACGATACAGCGCGGTGTGAAAGGCAACATCGGCCTGGATGAACTCCAGCACCGGAGCATCGGGACGCAGCGCGAGGCCTGAAGAAAGCGCCCGCTGCGCTGCGCGCCGCTGCTGCATGTCAATCACCCGCCCCGCAATGCGCTCGGCGGCGAGCCGCGCGGCCAGTGCGTCGAGCGCGGTGCGGACCTGGTAGAGTTCGAGAATCCTGACCGCGTCGATCCCGGAGACGGTCAACCCGCGGCGGCCATTCTCCTCGACCAGCTTCTGCTGCTTGAGCAATCGCAGTGCGTGACTGATAGGTTGCCGCGACACGCCGAGCGCACGGCCCAGCTCTTCCTGGCGGATGCGCTGGCCGGGGGCGAGCGTGCCGTCCGCGATCGCCTCGACCAGCCGGTCGTAGGCACGGTCGATAAGCGCCGTTTGAGGGTCGAGAGGTTGCAGCTAACCCCCCAAATTTGAATTCGGAATTCAAACTACCGCACGATATGCGCGGTGTCAAACACCAGCGGGCCACTTTGGGTCGTGTGCGGTCCTACGTCCTACGGCACAGCGAGTCTCGAGACGGCGGCTAAGCCGCCATCGCGTCTTCGAGTACCATCGCGGCGCATTTTTCGCCGATCATGATCGAGGGGGCGTTGGTGTTGCCGCCGGGAACCTGCGGCATGATCGAGGCGTCGGCGACGCGCAGGCCATCGACCCCGTGGACGCGCAGCCGCGGATCGACGACCGCGTCGACCTCGCGCCCCATCCGGCAGGTGCCGACCGGGTGCAGGTTGGAGACGCCGCGCACCCGGATCTCCTCGATCATCTCGTCTTCGCTCTGGCATTCGGGACCGGGCAGCACCTCCTCGCCGACGAACGGCTTCAATGCCGGCTGTGCGGCGATCTTGCGGCTGAGTTTCATGCCGTAAATCAGCGCCTGGAAATCGTAGTCGCTGGCCAGAAAGTTGAATTGAATCGCCGGCGGAGCCAGCGGATCGGGGCTCTTGAGGCGCACCCAACCGCGGCCATCGGGGCGCAGATGCACTGGGCTGAAGGTGAAGGCCGAGAACGGGTGCGGCTTGATCCCGGTGCGCAGCCGCTCGAGGGCGCTCCAACCCGACATGTTGATCTGCAGATCGGGCTCTTCGAGGCGCGGGTCGGTGCGGACGAGCGCGCCGGCGTAGATCCCCGCATTCGACAGGTGCCCGGAGCGGCTGACCGCGTATTGCACCGCCGCCTTGAGCTTGAGTGCGGTGCTCATCGCCATGTCGTTGACCGTGATCTTCTGCGGGCAGCGCCATACCAGGTAGGTGTTGAAGTGGTCGTGTAGGTTTTTGCCTACTCCCGGCATGTCGCGGAGCACCGGAATACCGAACTCGCCCAAGATATCGGCCGGGCCGAGCCCGGAGAGCTGCAGCAATTGCGGCGAGCCGTAGACGCCGCCGGAGACGACGATCTCGCCTCGCGTCCATGCGGTCTTAGGCCCACCCGGCGTGTGATATTCGACCCCGACCGCGCGGCCCGCCTCGAACAGGATGCGGGTGGCGTGCGCGTTGGTCTCGACGGTCAGGTTCTGACGTCCGCGGGCCGGCCCCAGATAGGCCCGCGCCGAGCTCCAGCGTCGCCGGTTGGTGGTCGTCGTCTGGTAATACCCGACACCCTCCTGCCGGGCGCCGTTGAAGTCGGGGTTGGCCGGAATGCCGGCCTCGATCGAGGCGG
>DATNKF010000072.1:0-6231 GCA_035603555.1 Allostellaceae bacterium | reverse complement strand
GCTCGCGATCGCCGCGATCTGGAGCGGCGACATCCGCCAGGGCTGGTTCGGTGTCGTCGTCGCCGGCGTGCTGGGCATCGCCTTTTTCGTCAGTGCGTGGCTCAGCAACCTCGGCTGGCTGCGCTGGGTGGCGCTGCTCTGGTGGGTCGGCGAACTCGGCGTGTTCGCATTACGGCATCGCCCCGAGGTCTTGCCGCTCTCGGCTGCCCTGATGCTCCTGTTGCTCGCCGGACCGGGCCTATTGCTGTCACTCCGGCGCAACAGCGCATGACCGATTTCGACCACACGGCGATCGACGAGCTGCTGCACAGCCGAGTACGGCTCGCCATCATCGCGTTTCTGGCGGGTGCGCAGACCGCTGATTTCTCGGCAGTGCGCGAAGCGATCAAGACGACCGACGGGAATGCGAGCGTGCATTTGCGCAAGCTCGAGGACGCCGGGTATATCGCGGCGAGGAAGCGCTTTGTCGCCCGCAAGCCGCAGACCCTCTATGCGTTGACCGAAAATGGCCGCAGGGCGCTCCTCGACTACGTCGCGCACCTCGAACACCTGCTGCCGCCGGGCGACGTTTCCGGCGGGCAGTCCACAGACGGGAGACAGCGGTGAAACATGCGCTTGGGCAATTACTCAGCGACTTCCTGTCGGCGATCTTGTTTCTGGTGGTCTACGCGATCTCGGGCGACCTTTTTGCCGCCGCCGCCATCGCTGTCGCCGCCGGCGTCGTGCAGCTTGCCCGCATCTGGCTGACTGGGCGGCGGGTCGAGTCGATGCAGTGGATGAGCCTGGGGCTCGTTGTTGTCCTCGGCGCTGCAACGATGCTGACCCAGAGCCCGCGTTTCATAATGGTCAAGCCGACGATCGTTCACTTCGCTGTTGCCGCGGTGATGTTGCGGCGCGGCTGGATGCTCCGATATTTGCCGGAAATCGTCGTGCAGAACGTTCCGGAGCCGGCGATCGTGGCGGCGGGCTACGCCTGGGCCGCCCTGCTCGGGGTAATCGGGCTCGCGAACCTGATCATCGCCCTACACTTCGACTTTATGACATGGGCGTGGTTCATCTCCGTCGGTGCGGTCGGGGCCAAGCTGATAGCGTTCGCGCTGCAGTATGGCGTTTTCCGAACGATCATTCGCCAGCGCATGGCGCCTTCAGCGGCTTAGCGCGGTCGATCCCGAACGGGTGCCTCGATCACATGGGCGTCAGCGTCCGGCATGGGACGCCAAACATGCGCGCGTCCTCCGGATGGTTTCCTCGGTGACCGCATAGCTGTTAAAATCCGGGCCCCCCGCGGCTGTACCGGTTCTCCTCAATCCCATTTATTGTCACATGGATTTTGAGCTGTCCGAAGAGCAGCGGGCCTTTGCCGAGACGGCACGAGCCTTTGCCCGCGAGGATTGGCTGCCTCACGCCCCGGGCTGGGACGAACGCAAGGAGTTCCCGGTCGAGGCATTGCGCCGGGCGGCGGAGCTGGGGTTCGCCGGGATCTATGTCGGAGACGAGTTCGGCGGCAGCGGGCTCGGCCGGGTCGACGCCACGATCATCTTCGAGGAACTCGCTGCAGCCTGCGTCTCGACCGCTGCATATCTCTCGATCCACAACATGGCGGGGTGGATGATCGACCGCTTCGGTACGCGCGAGCAGCGGGCGCGGTTTCTGCCAAAGCTAATGACGATGCAGCATTTTGCCAGCTATTGCTTGACCGAGCCCGGCAGCGGTTCGGATGCTGCGGCGCTGGCCACCCGCGCGGTGCGAAACGGCGATGATTACGTGCTCAACGGGACCAAGGCGTTCATCTCCGGCGGCGGGGTCAGCGACGTCTATGTGACTATGGTGCGGACCGGCGGGGCCGGGCCAAGGGGCATCTCCTGCCTCGTCGTCGAGAAGGACGCGCCCGGCCTGTCTTTCGGCAAGCAGGAAAAAAAGCTCGGCTGGAACACGCAGCCGACGGCGATGGTGATCTTCGAGGATTGCCGCGTCCCGGTCGCCGATCGTCTCGGCGAGGAAGGCGACGGCTTCAAAATCGCCATGAAGGGGCTCGACGGCGGCCGTCTCAACATATCGGCCTGTTCGCTTGGCGGGGCGCGCGCTTGCTTCGAGGCGGCGCGCGACCACCTGCTCGAGCGCCACCAATTCGGCCGGCCGCTCGCCGATTTCCAGGGGCTCCAATTCAGGCTTGCCGACATGGCGAGCGAGCTCGAGGCGGCGCGGCTGATGGTATGGCGCGGCGCGGCGAGCCTCGATCGCGGTGACCCGGAGGCGACCATGCATTGCGCGATGGCCAAACGCTTGGCGACCGATGCCGGGTTTCATGTCTGCAACGAGGCTTTGCAGCTCTTCGGCGGCTACGGCTACCTCAAGGATTTCCCGATCGAGCGCTATCTGCGCGACGTGCGCGTGCACCAGATCCTCGAAGGGACCAACGAGATCATGCGGGTGATCATTGCCCGGCGCCTGCTCGGCGCCTGACCGATGAGCGGCAACGGCGAGATCCTGGTTGGCCGAGAGGGCAGCCTTGCCACGCTGATCATCAACCGACCGCGGGCGCTCAACGCGCTGACCCTCGACAACTACCGGCATATCGATCCGACTATGCGGGCTTGGGCTGCGGACCCGTCTGTGCATGCCGTCGCCATTCGCGGCGCCGGCGACCGCGCCTTCTGCGCCGGCGGCGACGTGCGCGCGGTTTACGAGGCAGGGCTGGGAATCGGCAGCGATCCTGAGCTGCCAGCCGTCTTCTTTCGTGAAGAATACGAGCTGATCCGCTTCATTCACCATTTTCCCAAACCCTACATCGCGATCATCGACGGAATCACGATGGGCGGCGGCGCCGGAATATCGGTCAACGGCGCCTACCGCATTGCCACCGAGCGCACCCTTTTCGCGATGCCGGAAACCGGTATCGGTCTGTTCCCCGATGTTGGGGCGACGCGCTTTCTCAATCGCTGCCCCGGCCATATCGGACGCTATCTCGGTTTGACCGGCGCCCGCCTGCACGCGGCGGACACGCTCTATTGCGGCCTTGCCACCCATTTCGTGCCGCACGAGCGGATTGCCGAGGTGGTTGCCGCGCTCGGCGAGATCATCTGGGAAGCAGGGAGCGAGCGACGCCAGATCGATGCGCTGCTCGCGCGCTTTGCGGGGGATCCCGGCGCGGCGCCGCTCGCGGCATTGCAGCCGGCGATCGATCGCTGCTTTGCGGGCGGCAACGTCGAGGAAATTCTCGACGCGCTCGTCGCGGAAGCGGCAGCGGGCGGTGCGCACGCCGGCTGGGCTGCGGAAACTCGTGCGGACCTGCTGACCAAATCGCCGACCAGCTTAAGGATCACGCTGCGCCAGCTCATCGTGGGGCAAGATTACGACCTCGGTGCGGCGCTTGCCCTTGAGTACCGGCTGACCCAGCATGTCACGGCGGCGCACGACTTCTATGAAGGGGTGCGGGCGACACTGATCGACAAGGATCAGCAGCCGCGCTGGCAGCCGGCAACGCTCGCCGAAGTGACCGAGGACATGGTCGACGCGTATTTCGCGCCGATCGGCAATCGTGAACTCCGCTTCGCCTGAAGCGGCCGATTCGGAGGGACACCAATAGATGGCGACGATCGGGTTTATCGGGCTCGGCAACATGGGAGCACCGATGGCGGCTAATCTCGTCAAGGCCGGACACCGGGTGAGTGGTTTCGATGTCGTGGCAGCGAGGGCGGAGGCGCTGGCGGCGAAGGGCGGTGAGGCCGCGGCGACGGCGGGCGAGGCCGCTGGCGCAGGCGAATTGGTGATCACGATGCTGCCGGCTGGCCCGGATGTGCGCGCGGTTTATCTGGGAGAGGGCGGGGTGCTCGCCCGGGTTCGCAAGGGGGCCCTGTTAATCGACTGCTCGACGATCGATGTCGACACCGCGCGTGCCGTTGCCGCCGCTGCGGCCGCTGCTGGGTTCGCCATGCTCGATGCGCCGGTCTCGGGCGGCGTGATCGGAGCGGAGACGGCCGGTCTGACCATTATGGTCGGCGGGGAAGCCGCCGCGTTCGATCGCGGCCGGCCAGTGTTGGAGGCGATGGGGCGTACCATCGTCCATGCCGGGCCGGCCGGCAACGGCCAGGCGGCGAAGATCTGCAACAACATGATGCTCGGCGTCTCGATGATCGCGGTGTGCGAGGCTTTCTCACTTGCAGAGCGGCTCGGGCTCGAGGCGCAGACATTGTTCGACATCAGCGCAAAATCGTCCGGCCAATGCTGGGCCCTGACGAGCTATTGTCCGGTTCCGGGGCCGGTCCCGGCCTCGCCGGCCAATCGCGACTACGCGCCCGGGTTCACCGCGGCGATGATGCTGAAGGATCTTCGACTGGCTCAGCAGGCGGCGGGGGCGAGTGCCGCGCCGACCCCGCTCGGAGCGGCGGCGGCCAACCTCTACCAGCTGTTCGTCGACGAAGGTGCAGGTCGTCTCGATTTTTCGGCAATTTATCGCTTCATTCGCAAGCCCGAGGTTAAAATTTGAAAGGATAAATTTACAAACCGGCGCTAATCTGTGCTTGACCGCCGCTAAACGAGGTTCGGATGACCAACGCATATCTCGAAGTGATTTCGCTAATAGAGCGGCTTCACCGCAATTTTCTGGAGGTGGTGAAGCTCGAGCTCGAGGGGCTCGGGATTCACGACATCAACAACGTCCAGGGGATGATGCTGTACAACATCGGTGACGCCGAAATGACGGTCGGCGAGCTGACGTTGCGCGGCTGCTATCTCGGCTCGAACGTTTCCTACAACGTCAAGAAGATGGTCGAGAACGGCTATCTGACGCAGGAGCGCTCGCTGCACGATCGCCGCTCGATCCGCGTGCGTCTCACCGAAAAGGGGGTGAAGCTGCGGGACCGCGTCAGCGTGATGCATCAACGCCACCAGGAGTTGCTTTCGCAGGCGACGCTCAACATGGAAGACCTCCAGACTGTCGGCGCCACACTCCGCAGGCTCGAGCGCTTCTGGATCCGCGCCAGCGACCTGGTGCAGCGCCCGCCACAATTCGCCGCCTAAGTTCTTGCGTGACGCGGGCGCCGCGGCCTGCAAATCTCCCCGGCATTCAAGCGTGAAGGAGCGGCATGGCACCTCAGCTTGCCCCGCTCGGACCCGGGTTCAGTGTCTCGGGCCGACTCGACCGGTCGGACCTCGAAGCGTTGGCACGGGCGGGCGTGCGTACGATCATCAACAACCGGCCTGACGGTGAAGATCCGGGACAGCTTCCGGCAGCCGAGGCACGGCGGATCGCCGAGCTACACGGCCTCGTTTATCACCACATCCCAATTACCGCCGCGACGTTGTCGCGCGCCGATGTGGATGCGTTTGCTGCAGCCTTGCGCGATGGGCAGGCGCCGGTGGTTGCGCATTGCCGCAGTGGAACGCGCTCGGCTCTCCTGTGGGCGCTGAGCCGCATGCGCGAGCGTGCCGACCCGCTCGCGCTGATCGCCGAGGCCGCTCGCCACGGCATCGACATCGCCAGCCTCCCGGCGGTGGCGGCCCGGCTGCGCTGAGATCCGCGGCCCGGACCGCTGGTATCCTCTTGCCTAGCCTTTGAGATCGGGGCCTGGCGGCCGGCCAGCGTACGCGTCGGACTGAGCGCCGCCGGCAACAGCCAGGTCAGAACGAGCGTCACCGCCGCAGCAACACAGGCCAATACAAAAACGAATTGGAGCGAGGAGGCAACGCATCGCTCAAATATGCGCGCTCGGCCGACCCGAGGCTGTGCCGTAATGCTGGGTCCAACAGCCGGTTGACCGAACCGCCGGCTTCCGGGGCTTGCCCGTGGAGGCCGAAATTGAGCACCGCGCCAAATATGGCGGCGCCGGCCGACCGGCCGACGATGCGCATGAACATGAAAGACGAAGTCGCCACCCCGCGCTCGCTCCAGCCGACGCTGGCCTGGATCGACACGACAAATGCGGTGTTGCAGAACCCAATCCCGCTCCCCATCACGAACGAAGCGGCCGTCGCCCAGGCGATCCCGCGCGAGGATCTCGGATTGGCCACGACGAGGTCGCGGGGTGGAGGGCCGATCGGCCAAGGCGCTCCCTAGCCCCGCTAATGGGCTAGTATCTGGCTCAGGAACAGCTTGGTGCGGTCGCTCCTGGGGTTGGCGAAGAAATCCTGCGGCGGCCCGCGCTCGACGATTTCGCCGCGGTCCATGAACACCATCGTGTCGGCGACGGTGCGCGCGAAGCCCATCTCATGGGTGACGCACACCATCGTCAT
>DATNKF010000071.1:0-14892 GCA_035603555.1 Allostellaceae bacterium | reverse complement strand
CAGCAGCCCGTAGAGCAGCATGCAGCCGTGACCGTTGGAGACGATAAACCGGTCGCGGTCGGGCCAGTCTGGCGCCAACGGATCAAACCGAAGGAACTGGGTGAACAGCACCGCGGCAATGTCGGCCATGCCCATTGGCATCCCGGGGTGGCCGGATTTGGCCTGCTCGACCGCGTCCATGGCAAGCGCGCGCAGCGCATTGGCCATGCGGCGAAGCTTCGGGTCGCGCGGGGCGGGGAGCGGCGGCGGCGCGGAAGGCGCTGGGGCAGTGGTGCTCATCGGGTCAATGATGGTCGAGCGCGAAAGCGAGAGCAAGCTTGGGGCGTCTGCCAGCCACGCGCCGCCCCGGCAGCGGGGTTTCCCCTGCCATATCCTGACAGCAGGGAGATGATTGATATTTCCGGTAACAATCATGAAAAATCAAACGCTTATCCTCCTATAAGGACGCTCCCACGACGCCATGGCAGGGGATTTTTGACAGGTTGTTGACACCACAGCAGGGAGCGGCTGCCACTATGGCCTCCAGTCTCCGATGCAGGATACGCCGCAATTTTGGCGCCAAGACGGCGCAGGTCCGGGCGGGCTCAGCTCAGGACGCGCGGAGAGGAGGATTGTTTAGCGCCGGTCGCTTCGATAACGTGGCCGTCGGCATATTGGCAAAGGGCCGGACATGGCGATCATCGTTGGCACTGGCGATTTCAAGTATCGGATCATCGAGGACTGGGCGAAGCTTCCGGACGGGTGGTCATTCAAGGAGGTCGGCGCGGTCGGGGTGGACGCCAGGGATAACGTCTATGTCTTCAACCGCGGCGACCACCCGATCATGGTGTTCGACCGCGAGGGAAATTTTCTGCGTTCATGGGGCGAGGGCCAGTACCCGAGGGCACACGGCGTCCATATGGGGCCCGACGCCTCGATCTATCTGACCGATGATGGCGGCCACTTCGTGCGCAAATGCTCGCTCGACGGCAAGGTGCTGCTCGAGATCGGCGTCCCCGGCAAGCCGGCGTCCTACATGAGCGGCGAGCCATTTCACCGCTGCACCCACACCGCCCTCTCGCCGAAAGGCGAGATCTATGTCTCCGACGGCTACGGCAACGCCAAGGTGCACAAATATTCGCCCGACGGCAAATTGCTGATGTCGTGGGGTGAGCCCGGGACCAACCCCGGCGAGTTCAACATCGTCCACAACATCTGCACCGATGCCGATGGCTGGGTCTATGTCGCCGACCGCGAGAACCATCGCGTCCAAGTATTCGACGGCAACGGCAAGTACGAGACCCAGTGGAACAATCTGCACCGCCCGTGCGGGCTCTATATGGACTACACCCGGCATCCAGTCTGCTATATCGGAGAGCTCGGGCCGGTGCAGCCGGTCAACCGCAACAGCCCGAACCTCGGCCCCCGGGTCAGCATCGTCGACAACCGGGGTACCCTGCTGTCGCGCTTTGGCGACATGCACGCCGGCACGGCGCCGACCTCATTCCTGGGGCCCCACGGGCTCAGCGTAGACTCACGGGGCGATCTTTACGTCGGCGAGGTATCCTGGACGCAGTGGCCGCAATTCTACCCGGACACGCCGCGGCCGGCTTATATCCGCTCGCTGCAAAAGTACGAGCGGGTGCACTGAAGGGAGGACCAATATGGCGGACATCGTTGGGACGGGCGACTTCAAATATCGCGTCATCGAGAATTGGGCGAAGCTGCCGGAGGGCTGGTCATTCAAAGAAGTGGCCGCAGTCGCCACAGACGCGAAAGACAACGTCTACGCCTTTGGCCGGGGCGAGCATCCGATCATGGTCTTCGACCGCGGCGGCAATTTCCTTCGGTCGTGGGGGGAGGGCCAGTACCCACGAGCGCACGGCGCCCATATGGGACCGGATGATTCGATCTATCTGACTGACGATGGCGGGCATTTCGTCCGCAAATGCTCGCTCGACGGCAAGGTGCTGCTCGAGATCGGCGTGCCCGGCAAGCCGGCCGAGTATATGAGCGGCGAGCCGTTCCATCGCTGTACGCACACCGCTTTGTCGCCCAAGGGCGAAATCTACGTCTCCGACGGCTACGGTAATGCTCGCGTCCATAAATACTCACCCGACGGTAAGTTGCTGATGTCGTGGGGCGAGCCCGGCACTGGCCCGGGCGAATTCAACATCGTGCACAACATCTGCACCGACGCCGATGGTTGGGTCTATGTCGCCGACCGCGAGAACCACCGCGTCCAGGTGTTCGACGGCAACGGCAAGTATGAGACGCAGTGGAATAACCTGCATCGCCCGTGCGGGCTTTACATGGACTGTGCCCGTCACCCGGTCTGCTATATCGGAGAGCTTGGTCCGTCGATGGCAGTCAACCTGAAGAGCCCGAACCTCGGGCCGCGCGTCAGCATCGTCGACCACGAGGGCAAGCTCTTGAGTCGGTTTGGTGATCCGCATGCGAGCCTAGGGCCGACCGGCTTCGTCGGCCCACACGGGATGTGTGCGGATTCACGGGGCGATCTTTATGTCGGCGAGGTCTCCTGGACCTTGTGGCCGGGCGCCTTCCCCGGCGAACCCAGGCCCGAGAGTCCGCGGTGCTTCCGGAAATTCGAGAAGGTGCGCTGACGAGGCGCGTGCGGGCGCCATTCGAGTTGCTGGATGGATAAGCTCGAAGAAGCCCTCGCACGGCTCGAAAGAGCGGTAGCGCAGCTCGAGGCGGCAGCTTCAGGCGAACGGCGGGATCGGGGATTGCCCAGCGCCCGCCAAATCGATGATTCGGAGCTGAGGGAGATCGCCGGCGAGATCGCCGCACGTGTCGACGGCGCTCTCGCGAGGATCGGGCGCATCCTAGAGGGAGCGGGGTGAGTTGGGTCAGATCAGCCTGATGGTCAATGGCCGACCGTTCGCGGTCACCTGTGATGACGGGCAAGAGGCGCGCATCCGCCGCCTCGGCGAATATGTCGACGCCAAGGTTGCAGAATTCGTGCGGAGCGTCGGGCAGGTCGGTGAGGCGCGACTGCTGCTGCTCGCGGCACTCGTCATTGCCGACGAGCTGGCCGACGCGAACGAGGCATTGCGGCTCGAACGCAGCGGGGCGCATGACGCCGCAACCGGCACTGCCGTGGACGCCGCGGCGAACGGCATCCACGGCCTCGCACAGCGGGTCGAGGCTATTGCGGCGCGGCTGGAGACGTCCTAGCTTTGATCAAGCGGGGTGGGGCTGCGCGGTGCGTTAGGCCGCACATAACCCCGGGGCCGATTCCTACCTCTTGGGAGCCGTCTCTGTCGAGGCCGTGGTTTCGACACATGGCGCCCACCTGCTACGGCGGGCCACGGAGGGTTTGCATGCCGACGGCCGAGGCGGCTTCACCCCGCGCCGCAGCCCCGGGAGCGCGTTTGGCCTGGCATCGATGGCGAACGGGGAGCCCAGCACTGTGAACATTCTACTCTGTGGAGATGTGGTCGGCCGCTCGGGCAGGGATGCCGTGAGAAAGCACGTGCCGAGCCTGCGGCAGGAGCTCGCGATCGACCTTGTCGTCGTCAACGCCGAAAACGCGGCGGCAGGGTTCGGGTTGACCGAGCGCCTTTGCGGCGAACTCTATGACTGCGGTGTCGACGTCCTGACCTCCGGCAACCACGTCTGGGATCAGCGTCAGATCATCCCTTATATCGACCGCGATCCTTGCCTCCTGCGGCCGGCAAACTTCCCGAAGGGCACGCCGGGTGCCGGCTGGCGAGTGCATGGCGTCGGCGGGCAGAGCGTCCTCGTCATCAACCTGATGGGCCGGCTTTTCATGGATGCGCTCGACGACCCGTTCGCCCGGCTCGACGATATCCTTGGCGAATATCGGCTAGGCGAGGATGTCGCGGCGATCCTGGTCGATTTTCATGCCGAAGCGTCGAGCGAGAAGATGGCGCTCGGCCATTTCGCCGACGGGCGCGTCTCGGCCGTGTTCGGGACGCATTGTCATGTGCCGACCGCCGACGCGCAGATCCTGCCGGGCGGCACCGCCTATCAGACCGATGCTGGAATGTGCGGCGACTATGATTCGGTTATCGGCATGCAAAAGGAGCCGGCGGTAAGGCGCTTTGTGACCAAGATGCCGGGTGAGCGCCCGCAACCGGCCGATGGCGAAGGGACCTTGTGCGGTATTCTGCTGGCGACCGACGATCGCACCGGTCTTGCGCAGGCGGTCGAGCCGGTGCGAATCGGCGGTCGCCTCGCCGAGCGTTTGCCCCGACGCTGAAGCCGTCCCCGGCGCAACAACGGCGCCGCAAAACCGCAGCCGGCGGCGCCCCGAGATGCCCCAATCCTGCCATATTGGATTGTTAGCCCCGACGCCCCACAAGCGTCCGGCCGAATGCCGACGGGAAGCGGCGTAGAAATCGATGGCTGGCCATTCGCAATTCAAGAACATCATGTACCGGAAGGGTGCGCAGGACAAAAAGCGCGCCAAGGTCTTCACCAAGATCATCCGGGAACTCGTTACAGCCGCCCGTTCCGGCCTGCCCGACCCGGCGGCGAACCCGCGCCTGCGTGCGGCGGTTCTCGCCGCGCGCCAGGCCAATATGCCGAGAGACACGGTCGAGCGGGCGATTCGCCGCGGCTCCGGGGGTGAGGCGGGCGAGGCCTACGACGAGGTGCGCTACGAAGGCTACGGTCCGGGCGGGGTCGCCGTCATGATCGAAGCGTTGACGGACAACCGGAACCGCACCGCGAGCGAGGTCCGCGCCGCCTTTGCCAAAGCGGGCGGTGCGCTGGGCGAGACCAACAGTGTCAGCTTCATGTTCGAGCGTGTCGGCGAGATCTCCTACCCGGCGGCGGCGGCGAGCGCCGACGACATGTTCGAAGCGGTCATCGAGACCGGCGCGGAAAACGTCGAGAGCGAGGCCGGCCAGCACGTCGTGACTTGTGCGCCCGAAGATCTGAACGCCGTGCGCGATGCGCTGGAAGGCCAGTTTGGGCCGGCCGGCTCGGCGCACCTCGTCTGGCGCCCGAGGACGACCGCGCCGATCGACGAGGAGACCGCGACGACCCTGTTCAAGCTGCTCGAGACGCTAGAGGACAGCGACGATGTCCAGAACGTCTACGCCAATTTCGAAGTGGGGGAAGACGTGATGGCACGGCTCGGTGCCTGAACCTTCGCCGGGTCGGCACCGAACCTCGATGCGTGTTTTGGGGCTCGATCCCGGGCTGCGGCACACGGGCTGGGGGGTGATCGACGTCGCCGGCAACCGCCTTACTCACGTCGCCGATGGTGTCGTGCACGCCGCGACCGACCAGCCCCTGGCGATGCGGCTGGTCTCGCTGTTCCGCCAGATCACCTCGGTGCTCGAGCAGTTTCAGCCGGATGAGGCCGCAGTCGAGGAAACTTTTGTCAACCGTAACCCGGCCTCGACACTGAAGCTGGGCGTTGCCCGCGGGGTGGTGCTTCTGGCGCCGGCGGAACGCGGGCTGCCGGTAGCGGAATACTCTGCCAACCTCGTCAAAAAGGCGGTCGTGGGCGCCGGTCACGCTGAGAAATCGCAAGTGCAACTGATGGTGGGGCGGCTGTTGTCCGGCTGCGACGGCAGTCAACCGGATGCCGCCGATGCCCTCGCCGTGGCGATCTGCCATGCGCAGCACGCCGCGGTCCGGCGGCTCTTGGGTACGCGCCCATGATCGCCAAGCTCGCCGGGGTCGTCGAGCAGATAGAGCCGGATGCGGCCGTCATCGATGTCAACGGTGTCGGTTACCTCGCCTTCTGCTCTACCCGAACGATCGGCCGCTTGCCGCCCCCCGGTTCGCCGGTGCGGCTGCTGATCGAGACGCATGTCCGCGAGGACCACATCCACCTATACGGGTTCATCGACGCCGCCGAACGCGATTGGTTTCGCCTGTTGACGACGGTTCAGGGCGTCGGCGCGCGACTGGCCCTCTCGATTCTCTCGGCCGTGGCGCCGGAGACGCTCGGGCTCGCGATCTTGGCTCAGGACAAGCCGGCGCTGGCGCAAGCCGAGGGAGTTGGGCCGCGGCTCGCCGCCCGCATCGTCAATGAATTACGGGACAAGATCAGCAGCGTCGCGGCCCCGGCGGGGTCGCCGTCGGCTGCGCCACGCAGTGACCCGCCAAACGGCCGAGGGGTCACCGCCGATGCGATCTCGGCGCTTGAGAACCTCGGGGTCGGCCGCACTGAGGCGCTGGGCGCAATCGCCGCCGCGGCCCGTCGGCTCGGCAGTGAGGCGGGCGCCGATGTGCTGATCAAAGCGGGCCTGGAGGAACTCGCGCGATGAACGACGTCGCTCCACGTGTTGTCGCCCCGCAGCAAGCCGAACAAGACGCTCCCGAAAGCTCTGTGCGACCCGCCATCCTCGATGAATTCGTCGGTCAGCATCAGCTGCGCGACAACTTGCGCGTCTTTATCGAGGCCGCGAAGAGCCGCGGTGAAGCGCTCGACCACATCCTTTTCTTTGGCCCCCCCGGGCTCGGAAAAACGACGCTCGCGCAAATCGTCGCCCGCGAGATGGGCGTCGACTTCCATGCCACCGCAGGCCCGGTGATTCAGCGCGCCGCCGATCTTGTCGCCATGCTCAGCAAGCTCGCACCCCGCGAGGTGCTCTTCATCGACGAGATCCACCGCCTGCCGCCGGCGGCCGAGGAGTACCTCTACCCCGCGATGGAGGACTACCAGATCGATCTGATTATCGGTCAGGGACCCGGAGCGCGATCGATCCGCTATCGTCTGGCGCCTTTCACGCTGATCGGCGCGACAACGCGTTCGGGTCTGATCACACGGCCGCTGCGGGAGCGTTTCGGCATTCCGCTGCGTCTGGTGTTCTACGAGCCGGCGGAGCTCGGGACGATTGTCAGCCGTGCGGCACGGGTGCTCGGCATCGAACTACGCCCCGACGGCGCCGCAGAGATCGCGCAGCGGTCGCGGGGCACCCCGCGCGTCGCGATCCGCCTGCTGCGCCGTATCCGCGACTTCGCCGCAGTCAACGGCCTGTCGAGCGTTGACGCCCTGGCCGCGGACGGAGCGCTGCAGCGGCTCGACGTTGATGCGCGCGGTCTCGATGGCATGGACCGGCGCTACCTGCGCTGCATTGCTGAGAATTATGCGGGCGGCCCGGTCGGGGTCGAGACGATCGCGGCGGCGCTCGGTGACGAGCGCGACGTCGTCGAAGAGGTCATCGAACCGTACCTGCTCCAGGAGGGTTTCGTGCAGCGCACGCCGCGTGGCCGCACGCTGACCCAGACCGCCTTTCGCCATCTCGGTTTGGCGGTGCCGGCGACCTTGCCGGCCCAGCTCGATTTTCTCGCGCAGCTGCCGCTCGAAGCCGGGGTCGAGGAGGATGCTACGCCCATGATCATCCAAAAGACGCCATAAAGGGTCGCCAAGACATGCCGCCTGCTCCTGTTGAAGCCTTGCCGCTGGTCGGTGCGGTTCCGCACGATCTTTCGATTCTCGGCCTGTTTTTACAGTCCGATGCCGTGGTCAAAGTGGTTATGCTGATTCTCCTGGTCGCATCGTTCTGGTCGTGGGCGGTCATCTTCGACAAGGCGATGCGGCTGCGCCGGCTGCGATATTCCGCATCGAGCTTCGAGGAGTCGTTCTGGTCGGGCGGCTCTCTCGACGATCTCTACGAGAGGGTCGGCCAGCGGCCGCCCGATCCGATGAGTGCGGTCTTTTCGGCGGCGATGCGCGAGTGGCGCCGCAGCGCCGCCAAGAACCTGCTCGGCACCCCGGGCATGCGGGCGAGCCTGCAGCAGCGTGTCGAGCGGGTGATGTCGGTGACCGTGGGCCGCGAGATGGAACGGGTCGAGCGGTTTATGGCGTATCTCGCGACGGTCGGGTCGACCGCGCCCTTTGTCGGCCTGTTCGGTACCGTCTGGGGCATCATGGACAGCTTTCAGTCGATCGCCGCCTCCAAGAACACCAGTCTTGCCGTCGTCGCACCCGGCATCGCCGAATCGCTGTTCGCGACGGCACTCGGGCTTGTCGCCGCGATCCCTGCGGTCGTCGCTTACAACAAGCTCGCAACGGATTTCGGGCGTTATGCCGGCCGGCTTGAGGCGTTTGCCTCCGAGTTCAGCGCGATACTCTCACGCCAGCTCGACGAGAGACCATAAGGTATGGCGCCATCGAGCTTGGGCAACAACGGCAGTCGCCTGGCCGGGCGGTACCGGCCGATGTCGGAAATCAACGTGACGCCGCTCGTCGACGTGATGTTGGTGCTGCTCGTCGTCTTCATGGTCGCAGCACCGCTGTTGACCGTTGGGGTGCCGGTCGACCTGCCGCAGACGCAGGCGCCGCCGATCAACGAGCCAAAGGAGCCTCTCGTCATCACGATCAACGGCGAGGGCCACATTTTCATCCAAGAGACCGATGTCCCTACCGAATCGCTGGTTCCACGCCTGACGGCGATCACTGGCGCCAACCCTGACGCGCTTCTTTATGTCCGAGGCGACAAGGCGATCAACTATGGCCGAGTGCTCGAGGTGATGAGCATGGTCAGCACGGCCGGGTTCCGCAAAGTGTCGCTGATCGCCGAGGCCCCGAAGGGCACCGCAGCCAAACCGTCTTCCGGCGCCGCGCCCTCCGAGCGATCGCGGACGGTCAAGCGCTGAAGAGTGTGACGCGGTTTCACTCCGATGAGCGTGGCGACCGCCGTACCGCGATTGACCGACGAGCCCGCCGTTCCCGATGAAATGTCGGACGGTATTGCGCCACGCGGCGTCGCATTGTCGGTCGCGCTCCACCTCGTCCTCGGCGCCGTTTTCGTTCTCGGCCTACCGCGATTGTTCGATCCTCCGATGCCCGAGGAGATGCCGGTGGCGGTCCAGCTCGTGACGATCGCGCCCGAGACGCGGGCGACAAGGCCCAACCCGAGCCTGCCGCGGCCAAACGCCAAGCCCGACCCGCCGGTCGCTGATGCCCCGGTCACCAAGCCGGAGCCTGAACCACCGGTTCCAACTCCGGTTCCGCCACCCTCGGCGGAGATACCGCCACCGCCCGAGCTGCCCAAACCGCCGGAACCAAAGCCGGCCCCGCCGCAACCGGTGCTGAAGCCCGAGCCCAAGCCCGAACCCCCGAAGCCGACCGAAAAAGTCGAGGTCCCCAAGCCCAAGGAAAAGCCGGAACCGCCCCAGCAAATAGCCAAGAACGAGCCAAAAGCCGAACAGAAGAAATACGACCCCGGTCAATTCGAAGCTCTGTTGAAGAACCTGTCCGCACAGCCGACCGCGCCGTCGCCGGACGCGCCGCCGCAGCGGCCGCGCGTTGCGTCGGCCAAGCCGTCCTCACAACCCCGAGCGCCGATCGGCAGCCAACTTAGCGCGAGCGAAATGGATCTGATCCGAGAGCAGATCGCGCGGTGCTGGAACGTGCCGGCGGGCGCCCGCGACGCCAAGGATCTCGTCGTGGAGATCAGGGTCGTGGTCGATCCGGATGGCACCGTTCGGCAAGCGACGATCGTCGATCAGGCACGCTTCGGCAGCGATCCGTTCTTCCGCGCAGCGGCCGAGAGCGCGCGCCGCGCCTTCTTTAACCCCATGTGCCGGCCGCTGCACCTCCCTCCGGAAAAATACGCAATCTGGAAAGACCTGGTTGTCGATTTCAGCCCAAAGGACATCTTATGACAAGAAATCCCTTGATGTTGGCCGGCGCGGTAACGGCGGTTCTTGCGCTCCTGCTCAATGCGGCTGCGCCGGCCCGCGCCGAGCTGCGGATCGACATCACCAGAGGCAAGGTCGAGCCGATGCCGATCGCCATCCCGTCCTTCTCGGGGGCCGGCAACGACGAAGGCCAGGCGGGAAGGGAGATCGCGGGTGTCGTTTCGGCCGATCTCGAGCGCTCGGGTCTGTTCCGCCCGGTCGACCCGCGAAGCTTCATCCAAGACGTCTCGGCGACCGATGCTCAGCCTCGGTTTGGCGACTGGCGGCAAATCAATGCGCAGGCGCTGGTGACGGGGACGGTCCTGACCCAGGGCGATGGAAGGCTGCGGGTCGAGTCCCGGTTGTGGGATGTCTTCTCCGAGCAGCAGCTGAGTGGTTTCGGCTATACGACGACGCGGCAGAATTGGCGGCGCATTGCCCACATCATCGCTGACGAGATCTATAAGCGCATCACCGGCGAGGACGGATATTTCGATACCCGGATCGTCTACATCGCCGAGGCGGGATCGCAGGACAAGCGGATCAAGCGCCTCGCCCTGATGGATCAGGACGGCGCCAACAACCGGTTTCTGACCGACGGCCGCGCGCTGGTATTGACCCCGCGGTTCTCCCCGACGGTCCAGGAGATAACTTATCTCTCCTATGCAAACGGCACTCCTCGCGTCTACCTCTTCAACATCGATACCGGGCAACAAGAGGCGGTCGGCGATTTTCCCGGCATGACTTTCGCCCCGCGATTTTCACCGGACGGCAATAAGGTGGTCATGAGCCGCGCCGAGAACGGCGTCAGCAATCTCTATTCGCTCGACCTGCGCACCCGTCAGCCCACGCGCCTGACCAACGGCCAGGCGATCGATACCTCACCCTGCTTTGCGCCCGACGGCAGCAAGATCGTCTTTAATTCCGATCGCGGCGGCTCCCAGCAGCTCTATATCATGGGTGCGAATGGCGGTGACGCCAGGCGGATCAGCTTTGGTTCGGGCAAATATGGCACCCCGGTCTGGTCGCCGCGCGGTGATCAGATAGCTTTTACCAAGATCGACGGCGGATCGTTCTTTATTGGTGTAATGCACCCGGATGGCTCCGGCGAACGGTTGTTGACGCGGGATTTTCTGGTCGAAGGGCCAACCTGGGCGCCGAACGGCCGAGTACTGATGTATTTCCGCCAGTCGCCGTCTAATTCGCGTGGATACGGCGGATCTGCTCGCCTGTACTCGATCGATTTGACCGGCTCCAATCAACGCGAAGTGACGACCCCGCAGGACGCTTCCGATCCAGCCTGGTCTCCCTTGCTTCGCTGAAAGACGCGGCGATATAGTCCAGACTGGTCGAGGGGGATTGAAATGCATGTAAAAATAGTCGGCCTGCTGGGCGCTCTGCTGATGTTCGCAGCCTGCAGCAGCCCTGCGCCGGAGACGCCGCCGCCCGGACCGCCGGGCGGTCCGCCGGGGGGCATCGGCTCGCGCAATATTGTGCCGGGATCGCAACAGGATCTCGAGGCAAGTGCCGGCGACCGTGTGTTCTTCGCCTTCGACCGAGCCGATATCTCGCCCGAAGCGCGACAGATCCTCGCGCGCCAGGCCGATTGGCTGCGACGCTATCCCAATGTGACGGTCACGATCGAGGGTCATTGCGACGAGCGGGGTACGCGCGAATATAATCTCGCGCTCGGCGAGCGCCGCGCCCAGGCGGCCAAAAACGTCCTCGTCGCATCCGGGATCCCGGCATCCCGGATCTCGACCATCAGCTACGGCAAGGAGCGCCCGGCGGTGGTCGGTTCCTCCGAGGAGTCCTATGCACAAAACCGCCGCGCTGTCACCGTCGTCAATTGAGCATGTCGCCTCTGCGCACAGTCGAAAACTCAAAAGACGCAGGCGAGGCGATGGCATTCACAGCCAGTGCTCTTGCTGCCCGATGCGCCCTTTTTTTGCCCTAAAAGGACCCTAGGACTTTCAACGAAGTCCGAGCGACCGTTCTGGTGGTCGTCGCGATGACGGTCAACGCGGCGAGAGCCTGCCCCCGGCTCTCGAGCGGATGCAAGAGGCCTTCGATGCTCAGGCGCTCGACCCTGTCGCATTCCCGTACAACTTCCTTGCTGTTGGTGCTTGCCGCTTTAGCCTTGCCGATCCACTCGGCGCGATCGCAGGATCGAGCGATGCAGGACCGTCTCGAGCGACTGGAACGAGATCTCAGCATGTTGCAGCGTCAGGTCTACCGCGGTGGTGGCAGCCCACCGGTAGCCGCGGGTCATAATGCGGCGGTCGACGTCGAACTTCGCATGGACCGGCTCGAGTCTGAAATGCGCGATCTGACCGGCCGGGTTGAGAACGCGGCCAACGGGGTCGAGCAGTTGCGCCGGCGACTAGAGCAAATTAACAGCGACATCGAGGTGCGATTTGGCCAAGGGCAAGGGCCATCGGCAACCGCATCCCCGCGCTCGACGGGCAGCACTTCGGGTACCGGGACGCTCGCGCCTCGAGGTACTACTACGCCGACGATGAATCAGACGGCCTCGACGCAGCCAAGTGCGCCTTTGCCCCCCGGAACACTGGTGCCGCCGCCGCCCTATACTCCTACCGGTCTCGGCACGTTGACGCCCCCCGGCAGCCCTCCAAGGCCAGCGCAATCCGCGCTCGAGCCAGCCGGCACAGCCGGGGCTGCCGCGCCTTCTTCGGGCATTCTTCCTTCCGGGTCGGCTTCCGATCAGTACAATTTCGCTTTTGGGCTGTTGAAGCAGGCTGATTATTCAGCTGCCGAGGAAGCCCTGAAAGGCTTCATCCGCCAGCACCCCGACGATCCGTTGGCCGGAAGCGCACAATACTGGATTGGGGAGACTCATTACGCGAGGGGCAATTACGCGGAGGCTGCCACCGCATTCGCCGAGGGGTACAAGCGCTATCCGAAGGGGGCGAAAGCAGCAGACAATCTCCTGAAGCTCGGCATGTCGCTCGCCCGGGCGAACCAGAAACCGGAAGCCTGCGTCGCGCTCGCAAAGCTAGATCACGACTTCCCCAACCCGGGGAACACAATAAAGGAACGGGTAAGGGACGAGAAAAAGAAGGCGGGTTGCTGACTGAGACATCACCACCCGGGCCGATCACCTCGGCCGAGTTTGCAAATGCACTTGCCTCGCTTGCTCGCTTCGAGAGCTGCCCGTTTCTGGCCGTCGCCGTTTCCGGTGGAGCAGACAGCCTCGCCCTCGCCATTCTCGCTGATCGTTGGGCGCGGGAGCGCGGCGGGAGCATCTGCGCGGTGACGGTGGATCACCGGCTGCGGCCGGAAAGTACCGCTGAGGTCCGCCGGTTACATGGCTGGCTTTTGGCGCGGGCCATCCGCCATGAAATCCTGGTCTGGTCCGGAGACAAGCCAATAAGTCGAATACAGGAGCTCGCTCGCGTAGCCCGCTATGGGTTGCTCGCCGAATGGTGCCGCGAACACGGCTGCCTCCACCTGTTGACTGCCCATCATCGCAAAGATCAGGTCGAGACCCACCTGATCCGTCGCCGCGCCGGTAGCGGGCCGGATGGTCTTGCGGGGATTTCAGGCATCCGCGAACTCGCCGATTGCCGTGTATTACGACCGTTGCTCGGTGTCCCGAAGGGCCGCCTCGCTGCACTGCTGGACGCCGAGCGGCAGCCGTTCATGACCGATCCGAGCAACTGCGACCCCCGCTTCGAGAGGTCGCGTCTGCGCGGGAGCGGCACGGTACCGACCGATGCGGATTTCACAGCGCTGGATCGCCAGATCCGTGCATTCGGCTGCGAGCGGGTAGTTCAGGAGCGCAACCGGGATGCTCTTCTCGCACACGCCTTGACCCTGCATCCCGCCGGGTTTGCCGTGCTCGATCCCGGGTTGGTGCTTGCGGCATCGCCTGAGATCGCCGAGCGGGCGCTCGGTGCAGTTGCCGCAACCATCGGCGGTCGGACCTATCCGCCACGAGGCCGGCGGGTGGCGCGGCTGCGCGAGCGCCTCGCTGGAGGCGGGCGCCGAGGGCATACGTTAGGCGGCTGCCGCTTTGTCGTGTGGCGGGAGAGGATCCTCGTTTTGCGAGAGCTTGCCGCCGCTGCCGCCTCAGTTCGCCTGAACCCTGGGGAAAGCCTCCTGTGGGACGGGCGCTTCCGGGTTGCGCTGCCGGTCGCCGCGGACGGGCCAATCGTCATTGGCCACCTCGGCCAGGCAGGAGTAGCCAAATTCAAACGATTATCGACCGGATCATCCGGCCGAACACTGCCTCGGCTGTTGCATGCGGTCCTGCCGGCTGCTTGGGACAAGGACGGCTTCGTCGCTATCCCCCAACTCGAATATTTCCGCGATCGCGCTGAGGCAGTGCCGGAAATCGCGTTCCGGCCGATCAATCCGGCTACGCGGGCAGGCTTTACAGTTGTTTAAGTCTGGCGGCATCTTATGTCTGAGCAGAGGGAAAATGATCGCGGGCCAGCCCTCGACGGGGTAGGATTCGTTTCGGCACGGGATGGCCAGCCTGGTACGGAGAGACCTCCACTGTGAACAATTTCGGCAAGAATCTCGCCCTGTGGATTGTAATCGGACTGCTTCTCGTCGCCCTCTTCAACCTGTTCCAGACATCCTCCAGCCGGGGACCGCAATCGACGCTTGCGTTTTCCGATTTTCTTAACGACGTCAATCGCGGCCAAGTTGCCGATGTCACGATTCAGGGCAACAACATCAGCGGTCATTTCACCGACAGCCGGGCGTTCACGACCTATGCCCCGAACGATCCCAATCTTGTCAGCCGACTGACCGAGAAAAACGTACGCATAACCGCGGCTCCGGTCGACGAAAACGTACCCTCTCTGTTTGGCGTGCTGATCTCCTGGTTTCCGATGCTGTTGCTGATCGGCGTGTGGATATTTTTCATGCGTCAGATGCAGGGCGGCGGCGGGCGGGCCATGGGCTTCGGCAAGAGCCGGGCCCGCCTTTTGACCGAGAAGGTCGGGCGGATCACTTTCGAGGATGTCGCCGGGATCGACGAGGCCAAGCAAGAACTCGAAGAAATCGTCGAATACCTGAAGGATCCGCAGAAATTCCAGCGGCTCGGCGGCAAGATCCCGAAGGGAGTGCTGCTCGTCGGGCCTCCGGGCACCGGCAAGATCCTGCTCGCCCGCGCGATTGCCGGCGAGGCGAACGTGCCGTTCTTCACGATTTCCGGCTCCGACTTTGTCGAGATGTTCGTTGGTGTCGGCGCGAGCCGCGTACGCGACATGTTTGAGCAGGGCAAAAAGAACGCGCCCTGCATCATCT
>DATNKF010000070.1:0-2862 GCA_035603555.1 Allostellaceae bacterium | reverse complement strand
GAGCTGGCCGCCGCCATGGGCGAGCCGCTCAAACGTGGCGAGCACGCGGTCAAGATCCCAGGCCCGCCTCCCGTCGCTGCCGCGCCGTGCCGCCATCACCAGGTTTTCGCGCACGCTGAGATTGGCGAAGATGCCGCGGCCCTCGGGCACATAGGCGATCCCGGCGCGCGCGATCGGTGCGGCCGCGCGCGCGTCACGTCGGCGCCGCGCAGGCGCACCCTGCCGCGCCGCGGCCGCGTCAAGCCGAGTAGCGAGCGCAGCAACGTCGTCTTTCCCATGCCGTTGCGCCCGAGGAGCCCTATCGTCTCGCCCGGCGCGACGGCGAAATCGACGCCGTGCAGGATGTGGCTGGTGCCGTAATAGGTGTGGGGGCTCTCGGCCTCCAACAGCTGGCCGCTGCTCTCCGGCTCACGATCCGTCGGCAAACGTCCGTTGCGGCGTCTCGGTCGCGCCGAGATAGGCCTCCTGGACCAGCGGATCGGCGCGAATGCGCGCCGGATCTCCGCTCGCGATGATGGCACCATCGACCATCACGCTGATGCTGCGCGCCAGTTCGAAGACGGCATCCATATCGTGCTCGACGAGGATCACGGCGTGGTCCTCTCCGAGCCGCCTCAGCAAGCCGATCATAACCGCGGCCTCCTCGGCGCCGGTGCCGGCGAGCAGCTCGTCAAGAAGCAGAAGATCAGGCTTTGTCGCCAAGGTCATCGCGATCTCGAGCTGCCGCCTTTCACCGTGGCTCAAGGTGCGAGCGGCATCGGCTGCGCGGGTGTCGAGCCGGACCATCCGCAACGCCTCCTCGGCGTCCTCGCGCAGCCCGCGATAGGAGGAAGCCGCCCGAAAGAACCGCATCGACGTCGCCCGGCGCGCCTGCGTCGTGAAAAGATGTTGGTTCGCTGGTAAGATCGCCCGACCCCGGGCCGGGCGACCCGATGCGCGCTCCAGCCGGCGATCTCGCGACTGCCGAACCGGATAGTGCCGGAAGACGGTTGACGTCGCCCGACAGCATGTCGAGCAGGGTCGACTTGCCCGCACCGCTCGGGCCGATCACCGCGTGGATCCCGCCTGCCGCGACCTCGAGCGAGACATCGCCCACGGCGACGAGCCCGCCGAAGCGCTTCGACAGCTCTTCGGTTCGCAGCAGAACCTCCGGCTCAGCCATCAGCGGCGAGCTTAGCGTCGTTGCGCTGCAAGGCGTGCTGCAGTCCGGCAATCCCGTCCGGCAGAGCCAATACGACGGCGATCACGAAGAGGCCCATCGGCAACAGCCAATGCGTCGTCAGACCCGAAATGAAGTCCTGCAGCAGCACCAACACGAAGGCGCCGATCGCCGGGCCGAGCAACGTCCCCATCCCGCCGAGGACGACGATGACCAGCACCCCGCGCGACCGGTGCCAATTGAGGATCTCGGGGTTGACAAAGCCGAACTGCGCCGTAGAGGTAGCCAGCGAGCCCGGCGACCGCGCCGGCGATCACCACGGCGGCAAGCTTGTAGCGGAAGGTCGGGTAGCCGAGCGCGCGCATGCGCTGCTCGTTGTCGCGGATGCCGACAAGCACCTGGCCGAACAGCGAGCGCAGGATCGTGCGCAGCAGCGGGTAGACCAGCGCCATTAGGGCGAGTGCTGACGAGACCGGTGAAGCCGACCAGGAGATCGAGGCTCATCGCAAAGATCGCCAGGATCATGATCTTGGTCAGCAATTGCAGATAGAAGGTGCCGGCGACCAGCGGCACCCCCGCGAGCCCGGCGAGGACGAGCACCAGCAAAATGCGAAAAGCGGGTGAAGCGTCTCGCATCGCCTAGGCTCTGCCGAAGAGGCCCGCCGGTCGCAGCAGCAGCACCAGCCCCACCAGCAAATAGACCGCCATTCCGGCAATCTGCGGCAGCAAGACCTTGCCAAAGGTGTCGGCGAGGCCGATCAACAGCGCCGCCGCCATCGCACCCCTGAGTGAGCCGATGCCGCCGATCACGACGACGACAAAGGTGATGCTGCCAAGGCGACACCTGAAGCAAAGACGAAGCCGTGCACGAGCCCGACATCGACGCCGAGAGCCTGGGTCATTTCCCGGTTAGCGGTGCCGGCGCGGATCATCATGCCGAGCCTGGTTCTTTGGATCACCAGGTACATCGCCGCTGCGATCAAGAGGCAAGAGCCCGAGGCCACAAGACGGTAGACCGGATAGCTCAGATTCTCCGTCAGCGGGATCGAGCAATCGAAGAGAGCGGGCACCGCGACGCTATGGACGTCGTTGCCCCAAACGAGGCTGCGGCATTCGTCGAGAACCAGGATCAGACCGTAGGTCAGCAATACCTGATGGAGGTCGTGGCGCTCATAGAGCCTGGTGATCAACACCCGTTCGAGCCGAAAGCCGAAGACGACGGCAAGCGGCATGCCGAGGAGGACCGCCAAGAACAGGTTGGCGGTGAACTGCGTCCGCGACAACGCCAGATAGGCGCCGAGCATGTAGAAGCTACCATTTACTAGGTTGACGACGTCCATGATCCGAAGATCAGGGTCAACCCGCTGGCGAGGAGGAACAGAAGCAACCCGTACTGGACGTTGTTCAGTAGCTGGATCAGAAATGTCGCGGTATTCATTTGCGTTATTTGGGAGCACCAAGGGTGCCCCGGGCGTTTGCCTCAGGCGAGCTTGCAGCCGCGGGCCGGATCGGCGAGCGCCTGGTGGGCGACGGCGACCACCCGGTTCTCCGTACCCACCACTTTGCGCAGATAGATGTCGTGGATCGGGTTGTGCGCCTTGGACAGGGTAAATGCGCCGCGCGGGCTGTCGATCCGGGCGGTCTCCAGCGCCGCGACCAGCTCCTTGCCGGGCACCGGCACCGCCCTTGACCGCAGCGAGACC
>DATNKF010000069.1:0-5857 GCA_035603555.1 Allostellaceae bacterium | reverse complement strand
GGTGAGAATGCACCCCGCGATCGAATTTGTGGAGATGTTCTCCGAGCTCGGCGAATACTTCCAGATGCCTGTCAACACCTACTCGGCAGGAATGCGAGCCCGGCTCGCCTTTGCGACCTGTCTCGCCATCGATTTCGACGTTTATCTGATAGACGAGGTCACTGAAATCGGCGACCAACGCTTTCGCCGCAAATGCGCGGAGGCTTTCCGCGAACGGATGGCGCGGGCCGATATTATCCTGGTGACGCACAACCCTCAAACGCTTCGTCAATATTGCGACAGAGGGGCAATTCTGGCGAATGGCGCGCTTACGCTCTATGGCGATATCGGCACAGCACTCGGCCGCTATCACCGCATGGTGCAGGAAAGTCTGTGATGCCAGCGCCGGCGACCGAGCGCGCGCAAACCCCGCGGGTAACCCGGCCATCCTCGGGAGAGGTTAATCGGGCGGTTGTCGCACCGGTGGCTGCAGCGGTGGTTGCCGCCCCGTCGCGTGGCGGCAGGCACATTGCGATCCTGGATGGCCCTGAGGGTGCGGTTACCCACGACCGCCGGCGACGGTCTTTGGCCTGGTTCTGGTTCGTTATCGTCGTGGCGTTGCCGGTGGTGCTCGCCGGTGCATACTACTACCTCGTTGCTGCCGACCAATACGTAGCCGAATTCCGTTTTGCTTTGCGCTCCGCCGAACCGGAGCGCCATGATCCGGTGCTGTTCTTTCAGGAAAGCGTGGCGTCTTCCTCGATCGGATTGGACTCCTATGTCGTCGTCCAATACCTCGCCAGCCGCGCGATTGTCGACGATCTGAGCAGAACCCTTGACCTGCGGGAGATGTTTTCGCGCTCCGAGGCCGATTGGCTCGCGCGCCTCGATCTGCCGGTGTCGATCGAAGAGATGGTCCGGTACTGGAAGGGTCAGGTCGATGCGTTTTTCGACGCCACCAACGGAACGATTGTCGTAAAGGCGCGGGCCTTTACGCAGCAGGACGCTCTCAAACTGGCCGAGGCCATCCTCGCCTCCTCAGAGCGCCTGGTCAACGAGCTGTCGGCGCGGGCGCGCCGCGGCACACTGCACGATGCGGAAGGCGAGGTCGCACGGGCCGAATGGCGTCTCAAAGCGGCGCTGGCGCGGGTGCGCGATTTCCGCGACAAGGAAGGGATCATCGACCCTCGCAAGACCGCCGATGCGACTGTCGCTCTGGCGGGACGGGTTCGCGACGAGCTGGTTCGCGCCGACACCGAGCTGGCGACCCTGAAGCATTATATGCGCGACGACGCTCCCTCCATCAGAATTCTGGAAGCGCGGATCCGCTCGCTCGAAGCGCAGCGCCGGTCGGTGGAGAGCGAAGTCACCGATACCGAAAAGACGCGATCGGACGCCCTCTCACGGGTGATGGGCTCCTATGAGCAGCTCGAAAGTGAGCGGACTTTCGCGGAGAATGCATATCAGCATGCGCTCCAATCCCTCGACCGTTCGCGCATGAACGCCGACCGACAGCAGGTCTATGTTGCCAGCTTTGTCCAGCCGACCTTGCCCGAGGAAGCACTTTATCCGCGGCGGCTGCGCTCGATCGGTGTGGTTTTTCTGATTGCCTTTTCGGTTTGGGCAATAGGCGGTTCGATTTTTCAATCCGTGCGTGACCATCTGCGTTCTTAGGGGCGCGGTAGAGGAAAAACCATGACGACGCTGGAGTTTGAGTCCCAACCCGCGGTCCTCGGCTCAGCCAAGGCCAGCACGGCGCCATTGCAGCGCGTCAGCCGCGCCGCTCGCGCCAGGCTCGCCGTGGTTTCGACCTATGACAACTTGTGCGGCATTGCCGCCTACACCCGAAGTTTGGAAAGACAACTCGGCGATATTTTCGATGTTACCGTGTTCGACTTGAACCAGTTCTTGCTGCGCAGCACGCATAGTCGGGTCCGAAAATTTGGCGATAAGCATATCCAGGCGATCTGCCGTGAGATTAGGCACTACGACACCGTCAACCTCCAGCTGGAACATGGCACGCTGGGGCGCGGCTGCAGTGATATCTTCCGACGCTTCAGCTGGATACTACGGTCATCCCCCCAGCTTTCGGTGACGTTTCATTCGATCATGCAATCGGAAGGGTTCGATTTCGGGGAATGTTTCAAGGAAGTGTGTCGTTTCAATTTCACCAAAGCCATCGCCATGCGGGCGCATTATATGCGCTCCAATCGGCTGTCGGCGGGGATCGCCAGCCGGCTGCGCCGTGCTCAACGCCTCAAGCCCGTTTCGGTCATTGTGCACACCCGTCGTGACCTGTGGCACATGAAGTATGTGCACGGCATCAGGAACGCTTACGATCACCCGCTCTCGTTTCTCGGCGGCGCAGAAGCACAGGAGATCCGCAGCGCTGCCTCACTGGAGAAATTTGCTGTGCTCGAATCGGTGCCGGCGCACAGCAAGCTGATTGGGGTCTTTGGCTTTCTCGGCCGCTATAAGGGGTTCGATACCGTCATCAGGGCGCTCCACCACCTGCCCGAGGAATACCATCTGCTGATTTTCGGCGGCGTACACCCCAACGAAATCCGGCCGCACCAAGAGATCGACCCGGTCGTCTCCTCACTGTTCGACGCCGGTTATATCGATACGAGCGTCGCTGAGCGGACGCGGACACATCCGGGCGCGGCGGCACCCGTTGTCTCCGTCGCGTTTGACGGATCGATGCGCGACCTCCTCGTCGAACATCCGAAAGACCTGTCGAGCCGCATTCATTTCCTGGGTGCGCAGACCGATGCCGATTTCCTGGCGGGAATGGCGATCTGCGATGCGGTGGTGTTTCCGTATTTGGAGGTCGGGCAATCCTCTTCCGGCCCGATCTCGCAATCGCTCGAGCTCGGCTGCCGGGTGATCGCCTCGCGCACCCACACCTTTCTGCAGTTTGCCCGTTACCACCCGAACATGGTCGAGTTCTTTGATATCGGCAATCACCTCGAATTGGCCGGACGCATCTTGGCACGCCCGCAATTCGAACCGCGCGACCGCCAGCTGACATTCAACACCGAGACCAACAAGGCAACTTATCTCGCCGCCAATGGCGACATGCCCGAGGTGGAAAGGCCGGTCGCGACGTCTCTTGTCAGGCTGTAGGACCGACGCAACACCCGAAGCGAGCCGATAAGAGGGCCCGGCCAGCTCGCCGCGGACCCTCGCCACGCCCTTTGCGGTCGCTGTGCGAATATTTTGAATGTTGCGATCGGCGCTCCTATGATCGTATCGCAGGTGCGCGCGACCAAGGAGAGACACAGCATGAAAAACGGCTTCCGCGTGTATGATTCCGATACCCACGTCAACCCGGCTGCAGAAGTCCTGGAACGCTATGTCGACCCAGGCTTTCGGCCGCGCCTCGACGAATTGGAGCCCTACCGCTTCGCCGTCGGAGAAGGGGCGGTCGGCGGTGTGGCCGGTCTCCACAACTATCGGGTCGGCACGAAATACTACCGCCGGGTACTCGGCGAGAAGGCGCCGCGCGAGACCTTTACCGGTCGCGAGACGAGATGGATGGGCAGCAAGATGCCGCGGCCCGGGGTCCAGGACGATCAGGCGGAAAACCGGGTCAAGGACATGGATGACGAGGGTACGGATGTCCATTTCCTGATCCCGACCTCCTGGCTCAGCCTCGTCGGCCTGCCGGATCCGGCCCTCGAAATCGGCATGATGCGCGCCTACCACCGTCACATGGCGGATTTTTGCGGGCAGTTCCCCACCCGTCTCAAGAGCATGATCGTCGCCTCGACCCGTAATGTCGACGAAGCGGTGCGCGAGATCCGCGAGTGGGGAAATTCGAAATGGGCGGTGGCGGTGATGCCGCTGCTCGCCAAGGACCTCCCCGCCGACCACCCCGACCTTCACCCAATCTGGCGGGCGGCCGCGGACCACGACCTGCCGATCGCCAACCACAGTTTTACCTGGAACCCGCCCTATTACCCGGGCTACGAGGATCTCTGGGAAAACATCTTCCTCAGCCGTCTAGCGGCGCACCCCTGGGGTGCCATGCGTTTTGTCGGGTCGTTTATCGGCGGCGGGCTTTTTGATCAATATCCGAGCCTGCGGATGGGCGTGCTCGAATGTGGTTTTGGCTGGCTGCCGTTCTGGGCCCGGCGCATGGACGAGCAGGCGATCTATGTCGGCGGTACCGCCCCCCTCAAGCAAAAGCCGAGCGAATACATGGCGAGCGGCCGGTTTTTCTGCAGCATCGAGCACCACGAAGGCGAGGACATGTTCAACTATGTCACCCACTTCCTCGGTGACGACGTGCTGATGTACGCCTCCGACTATCCGCACTCGGAGTGCCAGTTCCCCGACTCGGTCGACAACATCCTCGCCTGGAAGAGCGTCAACCCGGAGACCCAGAAGAAGCTCCTCGGCGGCAACGCCGACCGGTTCTTCAAGCAGACCTAAGCGGCGGAGGTAGCGCGCCGCTCTCTTGCTGCTGTCAGCCGGAGAGGGGTGCTGATCGTAACTTTCCCGTGGCAGCACCGTCGACGCGGCCATCGGCAGCAAGCGCAACCCGATAGTCGCGTTCGGCGCTCTCGCGCGAGATCAGCCCGTCGGCGGCATCGAGT
Source organism: Allostellaceae bacterium (assembly GCA_035603555.1). Classification (GTDB taxonomy): domain Bacteria; phylum Pseudomonadota; class Alphaproteobacteria; order ATCC43930; family CGMCC-115725; genus AP-15. Next base: position 1,277 of record DATNKF010000069.1, on the reverse strand, counting down.
GCCACCTGCTCTGGATCGCGTTCGGCGGGATCGCCAAAGCCGCCGCCGCCCGGCAATTCGAGGCGGATGAAATCGCCGCCGGGCACGCTCTGCCGGCCTTTGGGGCCGATCGGTCGGCCCGAGACCAGGGTGACACGGCCGGGCGCACCGGTCCCGCCGCCGTCGCGCCCGCGGGCGGGATTGCCGACCCGCTCGAAATTGCACAGCATCGCGATCGGCGTGCCGTCGATGCCGCCCAACTCGATGACCTGGCCGAGACCGCCGCGGTAGCGTCCGGCGCCACCCGAACCTTCGCGGAATTCGCGCCGCCGGAAGAGGACCGGCGCCACCGCCTCGGTCGCTTCGACCGGGATGGTGCGCACCCCGCTCGGAAAGGCGGTGACGTCGAGCCCGTCCTTCCCCGGCCTGGCACCGGCCCCGCCGCAGTGGAAGATCGCGGTGCTGAACGGCTTGATGTCGGGCGGCGCCCTCCCCTCCTCCACGCCGAGCTCGTCCAGTACGTCGGCGCCGCCATAGATCTGCGGGATCCACAGCGATGAGGCACCTTCTGCCGGCACCCCGCCTTCCATGACCTGATGCAGGCAGCCGAAGACGACATCCGGGAGCATGTGGCCGACGGTATGCCGGGCCGCGACGGCGCGCGGCCGCTGCACGTTCAACAGGCAGCCCTCGGGCGCGCTGACGGTGATCGGGGCGAGCGAGCCCGCGTTATTCGGGACCTCCGGTGCGACCACGCATTTGACCCCGAAGGCGGTATAGGCCGTCGTGTAGTTGAGCACGACATTGATGCCGAAAGCGCTCGCCGGCGAGGTGCCGGTAAAGTCGACGTGGATCCCCTCATCGCCGATGGTCATCTCGGCGGCAAGTGTCAGCGGGCGGTCGTAACCGTCCATCCTCAGGCTGTTGCGATAGGAGCCCTTCCGCAGCTTGCCGATCGCCTCGATCGTCGCCTGGCGCGAGGTCTCGACGATATGCTCGCCGAGCCGGTCGAGATTGGCGATGCCGAACTCCTCCATCATCTCGACCAGCCGCCGGCTGCCCTCGTCGTTGCACGCGGCGAGCGCGTAAACGTCGCCCTCGACCTGTAGCGGCTCGCGGACATTGGCGCGGATCACCCGCAGCAGATCCTCGTTCATCCTCCCTTCGCGGGCCAACGCCATCAGAGGAATCGACAGCCCCTCCTCGAAGACCTGGCGCCCGTCGGGACCCATGCCGAGCCCGCCGATATCGACGACATGGACCGTGCTGGCGAAAAGGCCGACCGCCTCGCCGCGCAG
>DATNKF010000068.1:0-7185 GCA_035603555.1 Allostellaceae bacterium | reverse complement strand
GCCGGCGCATTAACTGTGACTCCAGCGGATGCGATGGGTCAGGTCGGTCACACCGCCAAAGTCTGCGGTACGGTCGCCTCCGCTGTTTATGAGGTCAAATCCCCCGCGCACCCTACGTTCTTGACCCTGATTAGCAACGACCAACCCAATTTGAACCGGGCATTAACTGCAGTGATCTATGGGACCGATCGGGCAAAGTTCGGCAGTACTCCCGAAGCGGCGTTGCAAGGACAGCGTATATGCGTGACCGGGTTCGTCAGCTTCTTCCGCCAAAGACCCGAGATGATACTGAGCGACCCCACGCAGGTGAGCTACATTGTCCCACCCAGCGTAGCGCAATTACGATGAGGTATTCGAACTAGACCGAGATCGGCCGCTATTGCAGTCATAGTTCATCCAACGCGCGGCGCTCCGGGAATAAATTGGGGAATCCCCGGAGTAAAGCTGGCGTTTGATTTCAGCGATGCGCGCCAAGAACCGGCTGGCGTTGCCGCGCCGCCAGTGTGACGAGGTGGCCCGGACGGGTCGATGACCGCCTTGGTGCTAGTTACCCAAGATCGATGTAAGTGGGTGATGACACCATGAGAAATCTTCCCATGTGGGCGCCCTTGTCCATTATCACGGTCGCCGTTCTACTCAGCCCGGTGTTGGCGTTCTTGACGGCGATCGCGGTCGAAATCCTGATCGGTCTACTGGTCGAGGCCGGTGCGCCTGTACTCTCCGCCCTCGTCGCCACCGGCGCCATCGCATGGCCCTTGTCTCGCAAGCTGCGCCGCCGCCGAGAGGCGACTCCCATTGAGACGTGAGAAGATCCCCAGAAAGTACGGCCCATCCCCGCCCTTGGCGCCGGCCCGCCGCGACCGGCTTCCCAAGGTGGGCGTTTGTCAGTACTCTGGGGAACTCGATGACCCGGCTGTCGCCGCGCGTGTAGCAAAATGACCGGCGGCCGGTCAGTCGAACGGCGTTAGCCGGTCGCCACGTAACCGGTGGAAGGCCTTTGCCACTTGGCGTTTCAGCCCGAGGCTCAGACCGCGCCCGGTCCAGGAGTTGGCGGCGGTGATCCCCCAGCGCTCGCGCCGCTTGGGGAGCCAAAGTTTCTTGTAGGCGTCGTCGCCGCGGCCGAGGGTGATCTCGCGCGGGCGGTCGTCACTCAATACTCGCTCGATCATTTCCATGGTGAGCAGTGTGCCGAGCGACAGATCGTCGAATCGCTTATCATGCGCAAGTTTGTAGATAACGGCGCGGCCGTGCCACAGGACCCAGAATTGCGCCGCGGCGGGCTCGCCGCCGATATAATAGATACCCAGGCGCAGAGCCCCAAATTCGGCGGCGAGGCGGATCAACGCCGGAATAAGCTGGGGGAAGTCCTCTGACGGTTTCCAACTCGCAGCGTAGATCGTCTGGTAATCGATGATAGCCTGGCCGATGCCCGTAGTATCGGCGAAGAAGGCTTTGGTCAGGCGGCCGCCCCGCTCCACCCGGCGCCGTTTACGGCGCCAAGTGTTGCGCAATTCCGAGGGTCTCGCAGCGAGGTAATCGGCAAATCTCAGCGCCTCTGTATCCTCGTACCACGTGCCGGAATGAAACCTGCACTCCACGAGCAGCCCAGCGCGGCGAAGAGCTTGCACGGCGCTGCGATAGCTCGGTTGCCGCGGGTCAAGCTCAGCGAGACTGAGGCAATCCCAGCGCGGCCGTTCGGCAAGAATTTCCGCAAGGATCGCATCGAGCCCGGCATCGAGATTCGCTCCGCGGCGGTGTAGGATGTCGTGCTCAACGCTGTATGCGTTAGCCAGACTGACGAGCCGCCGACCCGGTCCGCATACCGCGGTCTGAAGCAGGAGTGCGATCGCCGGGCTCGGTTGTTCATCGGTATAAAGACGGAATTCTGTCCCGGCGGGGGCCCCAGCGCGCGTCATCAAATCAAACCACGCGGGCAAGGCGAAAAAGCTGTCGTCGGCGGCTTTATCAAACAAACAAGCGAGACCGCTCGGCAGTCGTTGGAAATCCGGATTTCGGTATAGTGGCATCAGGCAATGCTGGCGTCGTCACATTTGGTCGGACTCGGCAGGTGCAGATAATCACCTTTACGACGTTATATCCGAGCGCGGCACGGCCCCAGCACGGGATTTTTGTCGAGACCCGCTTGCGCAAGCTGGTCGAAAGCGGAGCGGTTGGCGCCCGTGTCATCGCACCTTGTCCATGGTTTCCCTTCAGCTCTCCAAAATTCGGCCGATATTCGGTCTTCGCCCAAGAGCCATACGAGGAGATCCGGCACGATCTGCATGTCGCTCGCCCACGCTATCCGCAACTGTCGAAAATCGGCATGAGCACGGCGCCGCTTGCTCTTTTTGCCGCCGCCCTACCGCTCCTGCGTCGGCGGATCCGGAAGGGCGAAGATTTCGATCTCATCGATGCTCATTACTTTTATCCCGACGGTGTTGCCGCGGTGCTGCTCGGAAACGCCCTCGCCCGCCCGGTTGTCATTACCGCCCGCGGCAGCGATCTCAACGTCATCGCCCAACACGCCATCCCCCGCAGGTGGATCCGCTGGGCGGCGCAACGAGCCGATGGGCTGATTGCGGTGTCGAGCGGCCTGCGGCGGCGGCTGGCCTCGCTCGGAGTTGCCTCTGAGCGCGTGCGTGTGTTGCGCAACGGGGTCGATCTCGCGATGTTCCGGCCTGTCGATCGGGTCGCGGCACGCCAGGCGCTCGGCCTGACCCGACCGACACTTCTCGCCGTCGGCAACCTCGTCGCCTTGAAGCGTCATCGCCTGATGGTCGAGGCCTTGGTAAAACTCACCGAAGCCGATCTCGTCATCGTCGGTGAGGGACCGGAGCGAGCCGCCATCGAAGCGCTGGCGCGCGAGGAGCGGGTCGCCGACCGCGTCCGTCTTCTCGGGCATGTGCCGCAGCAGCGCCTTCCCGATCTCTATGGCGCGGCCGATCTCCTTGTGCTGGTTTCGACCTCGGAAGGTTGGCCCAATGTGCTGTTGGAGAGCATGGCATGCGGGACGCCGACTCTTGTCTCGGATATCGATGGGATCGCCGATATCGTCGCCGCGCCTGAGGCAGGCTGCATCCTGCGTGAGACCACGCCGGATCGATTCGCCGCCGCGGCCCGCGACCTGCTCGCGGCCCCTCCCTCTCGCGCCGCCACCCGCTCCTACGCCGAGCGCTTCGATTGGCAGAGTACGACAGAAGGACAGATTGCGCTGTTTTACGAGGTCTGCGGGCAGACGGCCCGCTGTCGGTCTAGGGCAGCTGCCGGCTAACGCCGCATAAGCCGGCCATATACTTCGGCGTAGCGCGCAACGCTGTGCGCCCACGAGCGCTCGGTATCGATAAACTCGATTGCCTGCGCCCGAATGCGCGGCCACGCAGGCTGATCGGCGAGCGCCGTCATTACTCCCTCCGCCAGACGCTGCGGCTCGTCCGGCGGGAAGAGGTAGCCCGTCTCGCGGTCGCGGATCAATTCCCGATGACCGCCGACGCTCGAGGCGACTACGATGCGCTCCTGGGCCATGGCCTCGAGCGGCTTGAGGGGCGTCACCAACTCGGTGAGTCGGATCGAAACGCGCGGGAAGACGAGCAAATCAGCCAAATCATAGTAACGCCGTATCTCCTCGTGCACGATCCGTCCAGTGAAAACGACACTGTCGCCGATGCCGAGTTCGCGGGCCAGCTTATGCAGCGTGGCTTCCTCCGGGCCGCCGCCGGCGAGGAGCAACGCGACGTTGGCGCCGCGCTGGCGCAGCAAGGGGAAGGCGCGCAGCAACAAGTGCAGGCCCTCGTAGAAATAGAACGAGCCGAAGAAGGCGAGAACGGTCTTCCCCGTAAGGCCAAGCCGTCCGGCGAGAGCGCGGTCGGGAGTGCCGGGGCCGCTAAAGGCGTCCCGATCGACCGCGTTGGGTATAATCGTGACCCTTTCTCCCGGAATGCCGCGCGCGGTTACGTCCTCCCGCAAGCCCTGACAGATCGTTGTCACCGCATCGGCGCGGCGCAGTGCATGGGTCTCGAGCAGTTGCGCCGCATGATACCTCAGATCGGGGGCACGGTAGGCGCCGTTGTTTGCTACTGCATCCTCCCACAGCGATCGCACTTCGTATACAACCGGCAAGCCGTTCCGGCGACCGGCGCGGATCGCCGGCAATGCATTGAGCACGGGCGAGTGGGCGTGCAGAATATCGGGGCGCACTTCGGCCACCACGTCATCGAGGCGGCGGCCAAGGTCGCTGACGATCCTCAGTTCGCGAACCCATGGCAGTCTTGCGGCAAGACCGTTCGGCCTCGGCGTACGCAGAAATTCCCACTCGCCAATCCGCTCGCGGGCGGGGCCCGGCGCATAGTGCTTGCCGCTCGTCAGCAGCACGGGCTCCCATCCTAACGCCCGCTGCTGGTTGACGATGCCGAGAGTGCGGATCACATAGCCGCTCTGCAGCGGCGGAGAATGGTCGAGAATGTGCAGGATCCGCATCACTTCGGCTAGGTTTGTTAGTAATCGTAGAGCACTATAGCGGGATCGCGTGACGCCCGAGTTGCTCGTAGCCGCCTGATATACGCCGATTGGGGCCTCGTGCCGAAAGGTATCCCGTGCCGGAGCGCGCCGACATCGCTGGCGAAGTAGAGTTCCACTGTGAAACGTTGCCGCCGCCGGGAGCTCTTGAGTACGAATGGCGAACACTCGAAACCTTCGCCCGACCATCCTTCTTTACGTCTTGGCATTGGATCGGAACGTTGCTCGCCGCCCTGCCGAGAACCCAACTGCCGAGCTTATTGCACGGGGTTGCGGGCGGCAGAACTGCCGCCCTGGCTCTGCTGGGCAGCGGCGTCAGCCATCGCCGGAACGGGCTGGTTCGCTCGCGCGGCCTCTACCTCAACGAGACTGGAGACCCATACTTTGACGCGCTCACGATCGAACACAACGGCATCCTCGCCGCGGCCGGACGCGAGGCGGCCGTTTTCGACGCGGCTCTTGCCTGGTTCGCCGGACTGGGCGCGGAGGCGGACGAACTCCATTTCAACGGCTCGCTATTGCGCCCGCCGGAGGAAGCCGTCGAAGGCCGCGGCCTCGGCCGGGTCGAGACCGTCGTGCCGTCCTACTCCGTCGATCTCAGGCAGCTGTCGCCAAGCGGCGAACTCGACCCGGTGCTCAGCGCCAATGCGCGCCAGCAGCTCCGGCGCGCGTTTCGGCAGTTCGAGCGCACCGGCCCGCTACAGCTGAGCGCGGCGACCACCACGGGTGAAGCATTAGATTTTTTCGCCGGGCTGAAAACGTTGCATTGCGCTTCCTGGGAGCGCCGAAGCCGGGCGCATGCATTCACCCGCGCCTTTTTCGAGCCGTTCCATCGGCTTTTGATTGAGCGCAGCTTCGCCGCGGGCGGTGTGCAGTTGCTCAAGGCGTCGGTCGGCGACCGGGTTATCGGCTATCTCTATAATTTCCGTCTGGGAACCCGGATCTATGCTTATCAGAGCGGGTTTGCCGATGCCGACCGGCACGAGCGACCCGGTATCGTCACCCATGCCTTGGCGATCCGGCATGCCTTCCGTTCGGGGGCCGGCGTCTATGATTTGATGGCGGGGCGCAACCGGCTAAAGGAAAGCCTTGCAACTCGGTGCGAGCCGATGCTGTGGCAGATCTTCCAGCAGCCGCGCCTGGCGTTCCGGCTGGAACATCTCGGCCGACGCCTGAAGCAGGTTCTTGATTTACAAAAGCCCTTGTCTGCGGCGCAGCAAAAAGATAGGAAAAACTGCCCCGCCCGACCAGCTCGGGTTGAACTCGCCTCTTAGCGTCAGGAGCGTCATGTCGATTCTTCTCACCGGCGCGGCCGGGTTCATTGGCTTCCACGTCGCCAAGGCTCTGCTCGATCGCGGTGAGCAGGTGGTCGGCATCGACAATCTTAACGATTACTACGATGTGCGCTTGAAGAAGGCGCGCCTTGACCGGCTGCGCGCCTATCCGGGGTTCGCCTTTGCCAAACTCGATGTGGCCGATCGGGGCGGCATTCTTGCGCTCGTTGAAAGGCGCGGCGATCTGCGCAGCATCATCCATCTGGCGGCGCAGGCCGGGGTGCGCTACTCGCTCGAAAACCCCTACGCCTATGTCGACGCCAATGTGATGGGCACGCTGGTGATGTTCGAGGCGGCGCGCCGGATCCATGGGCTGACGGGCATCACCTACGCCTCCTCCTCCTCGGTGTACGGCGCCAATCGCCAGCAGCCGTTCGGCGTCGAAGACCGGGTCGATCAGCCGGTATCGCTCTATGCCGCAACCAAGCGCAGTTGCGAGCTCTTGGCTCAGACTTACAGCCACCTTTACGGGCTGCCGGCCACCGGGCTGCGATTCTTCACGGTGTATGGCCCATGGGGGCGGCCGGACATGGCAGCCTACCTGTTTACCGATGCCATTCTTGCCGGGCGGCCGATCAAGGTCTTCAACCACGGCAGGATGGCCCGCGATTTCACCTATATCGATGACATCGTCGCCGGCACGATTGCGGCGCATGACCGCCCACCGGCAGACGGGGTTCGCCATCGGATCTATAACCTTGGCAATCACCGGCCCGAGAAGCTGCTCGACTTTATCGCTGTCATCGAGCGGGCGCTCGGCCGCACTGCGGAGAAAGAGCTGCTGCCGCTGCAGCCCGGCGACGTACCTGAAAGCTTTGCCGACATCGCGGCGTCGCGCCGCGATCTCGGCTTCGACCCGAAGACCACGATCGAGGTCGGGCTCGCCCGATTCGTCGAGTGGTACAAGACGTACCACGGGGTCGATTGATCACGGCGCCACCTCGAAAGCCGGCTACATCCATGGAACGCGGGTTTGCGGTCATTGGCCTTGGCTATGTGGGGTTGCCGGTCGCGCTGGCCTTAGCCAGAAAGTGCGAGCCGGTTATCGGCTTCGACATCTCGCAACGGCGGATCACGGCATTACGCGAGGGAGACGACATCACCGGGGAAGTGACCCGGACCGCGCTGCGCGAGTCGCGGCTTCGCCTGACCGACAACCCCGACAGCCTGGCCGACGCCAGTTTTTTGATCGTCACCGTGCCGACACCGATCGACGCCGATCGCCGGCCCGACCTCGCCCCGCTGCAGAGTGCATGCTCCTTGATTGGGCCGCGTCTCCGGAGGGGCTCGGTCGTGGTCTTCGAATCGACAGTCTATCCCGGTCTGACCCGTGAGGTTT
>DATNKF010000067.1:0-2650 GCA_035603555.1 Allostellaceae bacterium | reverse complement strand
CCGCCACCGTGAAAAAATACCAGGCATGGCGAAAGCCCGTTCGCAATCCTGAGCGTCTTCGGCGTGTAGATGCGCGCCGGGATCGCGCCGCGAGGCCAGGATCGAGAGCGGCTCGGCCGAATTCAGCTCTGGCGGCTCGGGATTGCTGACGAGGCGGGCCTGCATGTAAAATTCACGGGCTTCCGGCGCCGTCAGCGTTTCATAGGCGGGCCCGTCGGCTTCCTGAAACGCCTTGAATACGGCAGCGGCATCGGGATCGAGGGTCACGAGCATGGTGGGAAGACCTTTAGTGTTGACGTCATTCCGGGGGCGCGCGAAGCGTGAACCTCAGATGTGCAATTGCACATCGGGGAATCTCGAGATTCCGGGTTCGCATCTTCGATGCGCCCGGAATGATCGATACTTAGCTGGCGACGCGTCCGCCGTCGACGGTGTAGGCGGAGCCCGAAACATAACTTGCGTCATCAGAGGCGAGGAACGCCACGACGGCGGCGACTTCGGAAGCCTGTCCGAGCCGGCGCGCCGGAGTCCGATCCACGATCCGCTCGGTTGGCACTGGCGTGTTACCGGGATTGCGGCCTTCGACGATCGCGCTGAGCATGCGGCTGTCGATCTGGCCTGGGCAGACGCAATTGACGCGTACGGCGCTGCCGGCGCATTCCAGCGCCGCGCTTTTTGTCAGGCCGATCACCGCGTGCTTGCTGGCGCTGTAGACGGCGATGTCGGGAGAGCCGATCAACCCGGCGATCGATGCGGTGTTGATGATCGAGCCCCTGTTCTGCTTGAGCATCACCGGCAGCACGTGCTTCAGGCCTAAGAACACGCCGACCACGTTGACATCGAGCACCTTTCGAAACGTCGCGAGCGAATATTTCGTGATCGGCGCGATGTCGCCCTCGATGCCGGCGTTGTTGTAGAACACGTCGATGACGCCGAATTTTTCGATCGCCGCGCGGACGTAATCGGCGACCTCATCCTCGCCGGTGACATCGGCCGTGACGGCGAGCGCGTCGGCCGAGGCCGGCAAATCCGCCATCGCGGCTTTGAGATCGGCCGCCTTGCGGTCGACCGCAACGATACGCGCGCCGCGTTCGGCCAGCAGCTGAGCGGTGGCGCTGCCGATGACGCCGGCAGCCCCGGTGACGACGGCGACCTTGCCATCGAGACGAATTCGATCGAGCATGTCTTGAGATTTCCTCTGGCTCGTCCGGTTGTGTCCGGATTTTCATGGGTTCGGCGCGAGGGTCGCGCGAACCATCATCGCCTTAACTATTTCATCTGCCGATCGGGCTGACCAGTGGGTCGGGGAGGGACAAGACCGCCCTTTCCCCGCCGTATTCGCCGTGTTAACCGGGGGCCTGCGCGCGGCGGAGAGCTTTGGTTCCCTGTACTATGTCGCGAGCCCGATTCGCCTTAAAAAGCCGCGAGATGTTTCGAACCATTGCCCTGACCGGTTTTGCGGCCCTACTGGCCGCTTCGACGCTCTCGCTCGCGCCGCCGGCGCACGCGCAGATCGGCAATATTTTTTCGGATCCCGTGCCGCCGCGCCCGCCCGGTAATGTTCCCCGCGGCAATCAGCAGCAGATGGCGCCCGACGACGAGGAAGAAGTGCCGGAGCTGCCACAGGGCCGCCTGCTGCCGACGCCCAATCGTCCGCTGCCGGGGCAGGGCGTACCGCCGCCCGGGTCGGTGCAGTCGCAACCGCTGGCGCCGCCGCCGGGCACCACCATCATTCCCCAAAATACGCCGCCGGCGATCGCGGTAGCGCCGCCGCAACCGGGGCAGGGCGTCGCCGTTGCGCCTCCCGGCGCCAATCCGCCGCCGGGACAGCGGCCCAAGGGCGTGCCGCAAACGCCAGCCACCCTGCAGCCGGGTGACGAGGTGGTTACCGAGCCGCCGGCGCAGAAGATCGTCAACAAGAAGGCGAGCTTTTCCGGGCTCGACAAGATCACCGGGCGCATCATCAATTTTGACGAGGATATCGGCGAGACCGTCCAGTTCGGAGCCCTGCGGGTAAAAACCGACGCCTGCTACACCCGTCCGGCAACCGAAGCCGCCAATACCGACGCCTTTGTCGAGGTCGACGAGATCACGCTGCAGGGCGAGGTGAAGCGGATCTTTTCGGGCTGGATGTATGCGGCGAGCCCCGGCCTGCACGGCGTCGAGCATCCGATCTACGATATCTGGCTGACCGAATGCAAAGCCCCTGATACCACCGTCGTCAACGCCGCGCCGCCTCCCGAGGCGCCGAAACCGGTGGCAGCGCCACCGCCGCCCGCCCAGAAGCGCGCCCCGCCCAAACAGGCCGTGCGCCCGCCGCCACCGCCGCAGCTGCAGACCCAGCAGCAGCAACCGCCACCGCCGCCACCCCCGCCGCAATCCGGCGGCCTGTTCGGGATTTTCAGGTAGTGGAGCCGGCGTCGATCATTGCCGCCCGGCGATGATCGCAAGCGCCTCAGTGCCGCTGACGGGACGATCCAGCGGCAACTTCCGGAAATCCGCTCTCCCTGCGATCGCCTTGTCGAGCAGCGCGCGGTAGCGCCGCCGCGAGATCTCGACCGCGCCAAAACTGCGCAAATGCTCGGTGACATATTGCGTGTCGAGTAGTTCGAAGCCGCCGGCGATCAGCCGCGCCACCAGATGCACCAGC
>DATNKF010000066.1:0-2783 GCA_035603555.1 Allostellaceae bacterium | reverse complement strand
TAATAGGCCTCGAAGCACCGCTCCGGGGTCGGCCGCTCCGCCAACAGGCGCTGAAAGGCACGCCTCGAGATCCGGACAACCCCAGTGTACTCCCCGATCGCGACGCCAAACTCGATCGCTTCGCACTCGGCGTTCCATCGGGCATCATCCGGAAAGGTAAAGAACGCCATTCCGACCCCGCATCGACCATGTTCTTGTATTGTTCGCATAATGCTTCGGATTTCTACCCTATGCAACATCGCGGTGGGGGAAGGCATCACATCGGCGTAGAATGATGAACGCTTCACGCGCATCCCTGACCCCGCGATTTCATGTGATAACGGGAGCGATGAACAGACGCGGTTTCCTTCGGCTGTCAGCCGGCGCAGCGCTGCTGGCCCCCAGGGCTGCCGCTCGTGCCGCCACGGTCGAGGGCCCCAAGCGATTCGTCGTCATTTTTCTGCGCGGCGCCGTTGACGGCCTCAATGTCGTCATTCCCCATGGCGACCGAGCTTATTACGACAGCCGACCGACCATCGCCATCGGCCGCCCCGGGACGGATCAGGGAGCCTTGCCGCTCGATAGCCATTTCGGACTGCACCCGGCGCTGACCAGTCTGCTGCCGCTGTGGAGCGAGAAAAAGCTCGCCTTTGTCCACGCCGCGGGCTCGCCCGACAGGACGCGCTCGCATTTCGATGCGCAGCTTTTCATCGAGAACGGCACCCCGGGGCACAGCACGACGCGGGACGGCTGGATGAACCGCCTGCTGGCAGCACTACCCGAACCGCACGGACCAACCGACGCCGTCAGCATCGGGCCCACCCTGCCATATATCCTGAATGGCTCCCTGCCAGTCGCCAATCTGCGGCTCGGGCCCGAGGGTGCGAGACCGATGCCGATCGACCAGCCGGAGATCGGCCACGCCTTCGACCGGCTCTATGCCGGAAAAGATTCGCAGGGCGAGACCTACCGGCAGGGACGGATGGCGCGCGCCGAGCTGGTTGGCGGTCTCGCAAGCGAGATGCGCCGCGCCGACAACGGCGCCCCCCCGCCGGTCGGCTTCCCCGCCGAGGCAGTACGGCTCGCCCGTCTGATCGACCAGGACCGGCACATTCGGCTGGTCTTTCTGAGCCTCGGCGGCTGGGACACCCATGTCAATCAGGGCAAGGCCAGGGGCCAGCTCGCGAATCGGCTGCAGCCGCTCGGCGACGGGCTCGCCGCCCTCGCCCGCGGCCTCGGCGGCGCCTGGGACGACACCATTGTCGTCGTCCTCTCGGAGTTTGGGCGGACGGTTAGGGAGAACGGCAATGGCGGCACCGATCACGGCCACGGCAATGTCATCTGGGTCTTGGGCGGCGGCGTCCGCGGCGGCCGCATCTATGGCGATTGGCCTGGGCTCGCGACCGCCCAGCTCTATCAGGGCCGCGACCTCGCGGTCACAACCGACTACCGGGTGGTTCTCGCCGCCATCCTCGAACGCCACCTCCACCTCGACGACCGCCAGCTCGCGCATGTCTTCCCTAGCCTGCCGCAAGCGCGGTCCGATTTGAGGGAGATGCTGGCCGCTTAGTCGGTCCGGAGAAAGGCTAGCCCGCGAGCAGCTCCTCCACCGCCCGATGCGCCTGGTCGATCGCGGCGTCGGTATAGGCCGCCGACGCGCTATCGGAGTTGGCGATTGCGATCGGGCCAAATCGGGCGCGCCCGACCTCGTGCGGCGCCTCGCCCTTTCCCCATTCGGGATCGAACAGCGGATTGTATTCGTAGGCATAGCCGTGTGGCCAGCGATTGACCGTGATGGCGGTGATGTCGTGCGCCGCAGCAAACCCCCCCGAACCCAGCATGCGGTCGAGCTGGTCGCGGATTTTCTCTTCGAAGGTCGCAAACTCGGTCGCCAGCAGCTCGTAGCACCCGGCGCGGTGTTGATCACGCTCCGACAGCCCGGGTCGACAGGGCGTCCGCACCATCTGGATCAGGATCGGCTCGTCCGGCGAGCGGGGCGCCCGATAGGCGCCGATGTTGGTAACTGGGTTCAGCTTCACGCTCGTATGGTAGCTCCCCGGACAATGGATTCTGTCGACGCCCAGCGAGGCAAACGCGCGCCAATTGGCAAGCGCCACGTTCGTGTAGACGAGCGGCACTTTGACTGGATAGCCCAGCGCCTCCTTCTGCTTCGGCGGCAGTTGCGGGCACAGATATGGGATCATCATGTTCCAGCAGGCGAGCACGCAATGCTTGGCCCGGACGGTGTGAAGTCGATCCATCCGCGAATAAACGATTTCCACCGGTGCCGATCCGCTATTGGAGACGGAGACGGCAAGGCTGCCAAGGCGGATGCGGATCGCATCGTCCGACCGATCGAGCCGGCTGTAGTCGATGCGCGCGGCGACGACGTCTTCGACGGTGCCGCCGGGTACCGCCTGCGGGATCAGGCTGCGCACGAGCAGCCGCGCGATGCTGGCGTTTCCGTCGGGGAAATGGAATGTGTCAGACCCGCCATCGGCGTAGCCGGCCGGCGTGTAGCCCATACGCGGGGCCGAGCCTGGAGCGAGTTTCAGGCCCTGAAAGCCGGGGAGGCCGAAGGGCCACACATCGAGCGCCGACACGGCGTCGATGCCCACACCCCATTCGCCGTGCGTGCGGCTCTGGTAGAGCGGGATGACCGATGGATCGACCTTGACAAGGTCGAGCAGGTAGTCGCGATAGCTGATCCCTGATAAACGCGCCTTCTTCTCGGACGAAGAGAGGCCTGGCAGATATTCGATCGAAGCCGTTTCGAGCCGGAGTATGTCGCGCCGTGCGGCGTC
>DATNKF010000065.1:0-9371 GCA_035603555.1 Allostellaceae bacterium | reverse complement strand
CCACCCGGCCCATTCAGAGTTTGGACGACGATGGTAGGCCCGGCAGGATTCGAACCTGCGACTACACCGTTATGAGCGGCGTGTTCTAACCAGCTGAACTACGGGCCCCCGGCGGCGCTGTCGTCCCGGCGAAGAGTGGCTGACTTCAGCCCTCACGTATCCAAGAAGCTGCGCAATTTCCGCGAGCGGCTGGGATGCTTCAGCTTTCTCAACGCCTTCGCCTCGATTTGGCGGATGCGCTCGCGGGTCACCGAGAATTGCTGGCCGACCTCCTCGAGGGTGTGATCGGTATTCATGCCGATGCCAAAGCGCATGCGCAGCACGCGCTCCTCCCGCGCCGTCAGCGAAGCGAGAACCCGGGTCGTCGTTTCGCGCAGATTGGCCTGGATCGCCGCATCGAGCGGCAACACCGCGTTCTTGTCTTCGATGAAGTCGCCGAGATGCGAATCCTCCTCGTCGCCGATCGGCGTCTCGAGGCTGATCGGCTCCTTGGCAATCTTCAAGACCTTGCGCACCTTTTCGAGCGGCATCGCAAGCTTTTCTGCCAGCTCCTCCGGGGTCGGCTCGCGGCCGATCTCGTGCAGCATCTGCCGCGAGGTGCGCACCAGCTTGTTTATCGTCTCGATCATGTGCACCGGGATACGGATCGTACGTGCTTGATCGGCAATCGACCGCGTAATCGCCTGGCGGATCCACCAGGTTGCATAGGTGGAGAATTTGTAGCCGCGGCGGTATTCGAATTTGTCGACGGCTTTCATCAAACCGATATTGCCCTCCTGGATCAGATCCAGAAATTGCAGGCCGCGATTGGTGTATTTCTTGGCGATCGAGATCACGAGCCGTAGATTGGCCTCGACCATCTCCTTCTTGGCTCGGCTCGCCTCGCGTTCACCTCGCTGAACAGTCTGCACTACCCGGCGGAACTCATTGATCGGCAGCTTCGTCTCGGCAGCGATCTGGACGATGGCGCCGCGCAGCTTTGCGACGTCAGCTGCATGCCTTTCGTCCAGTTTTGCCCAACCACGGCCGGGCAGTAAGCGGGCACGATCGAGCCAATCCGCGGCGAGCTCGCTGCCGATGTAGTGCTGAAGAAATTCCGAGCGCTTGATCCCGCTGCTCTCGGCCATTCGTAACAATTTTCCTTCATCGGCGACAAGCCGGCGATTCACGTCGTAGAGCTGCTCGACGAGATGTTCGATGCGCGTATTGTTGAGGCGCACCCGCTTGATGTTGTCAATCATTGCCGCCTTGAGCTTCTCGTAGCGGCGTTCTGTCGCCCGCAGCAAATCTTCGCCCTTGTACAAGGCGTTAATCCGCTGGTCCTGGAGCCTGTGCAGCTTCTTGTGGATCTCGGCGATGGCATCAAACGTCGCGAGTACACTCGGCTTTAACTGAGCTTCCATAGCGGCAAGCGAGATCGAACTCTCCTCGCCATCCCCTTCTTCGACGGCGATGTCACCCTCGATCCCCGCAAGTTCAGCGGGGGCATCTTCCTCATTCGGGGCGTCTCCCTCATTGCCGGCCTCGCCATCAGCCTGCGAGCCAGCTTCGGGGAGCGTGGGGCCGACCACCTCTGCCGGTACTTGCTCAAACCCGCCGCTGCCGTATGTGGCGTCGAGATCGATAATATCGCGCAGCAGGATTTTTCCTTCGTTGAGGGCATCGCGCCACCCGATGATGGCGCGAATCGTCAACGGATTCTCGCAGATGCCGCCGATCATCATCTCGCGGCCAGCCTCGATGCGCTTGGCGATCGCGATTTCGCCCTCGCGTGACAGCAGCTCGACGGACCCCATCTCGCGCAGATACATGCGAACGGGATCGTCGGTGCGGCCGATGTCGTCGTCGTCGAGGTTACCACGGACTTCGCTGTCCGCCTCGTCTCCCTCGACGGTAGTTGGCTCGTCGCTCTCCTCGCTCTCGATGACGTTGACCCCGAGCTCGGAGAGCATCGTCATCGTGTCCTCGATCTGCTCCGAGGACACTTGATCCTGCGGCAGAGCAGCGTTCAACTCGTCATAGGTCAGGTAGCCTCGCTCCTTGCCGCGGGCCAGCATCTTTTTGATCGCAGCGGCAAGGGTGTCGAGCAACGGCGCCTCCGCCGCCTCCTCACGGGTTTCCGTCACCTCAGCCGTATTCGCCGCCTTGCTCACCATCCCACCATCCCTAGGCAATCAGTGTTAACTCTCGTTCGGGCAGAGCCGGCGCACGAGAGCGTTTCTCCAAAAAAGGGTCTCGCGACAAACTTCGAAGGGCTGCGAGGGGTCAAATCTGGTCGTCACCGATCAGACCCTGCTGCACCACCCACTCCCTGGCGGCCTGAAACCGCTCCCACATCTCTGCCGATACGTCGCGCTCGAGATCGTTTCCCGCCTGGACCACAGCTGCTCGATCACCGCCCATCAGCATTCTGACCACATGCGTCCATTCCCTGCGGGCGGAGGTCGGATCGGGGCACCGGACAAGAAAACCCGTGTCGACGGATGGGGACAGGAGGCCCACCACGGTCGCCGCGCACCCGGTTTTTACAAGGTGTTGTTGCAGCGCCTCAGCGTCAAGCCCCGGCTGCTCGGCTGTGAGCCCTAAAATCTCTCGGCGCAGCCTATTCAGCTCGGCCTCGGGCATGTGAAGAGCATCGAACTCTTGCGCCACTTCGTCAATCACCTCAGGGAAATGAAGAAGAATTCTAAACAAGATCTCGCGCTGCAGGCGCTGAGGCGGGCGCGGCGGCGGTGGCGGTCCATCCCGCCCGACCGCGCTGGCGGCCGCGGGAGCTGTCCCTCTTCTCAATCCCCGCGGATCGCATCGCGATTTGAAGAGTGTCTCGTATTCAAATCGAACCATGCGGTCCGAAATTGACTGTGCGTGGGCCAACAGCCGGCTCCGGACATCGGCAAGCCGTTCCGGCGTGTCGCGAGGCTTCGCACCTACTTCGAACTCCCAAAGGGTATCCGCCAGAGATCGGGCTGCACCCAAGACCGCCTCGAAGGCGGTGCGGCCGCCCGTACGCAACAACGAATCCGGGTCTTGGCCACTCGGCAATGTTGCAAAGCGCAGACTTTGCCCCGGCCGCAGCAGCGGCAAGGCGCGGCGCAGGACGCGGATCGCCGCGCTCTGCCCGGCGGCGTCGCCGTCAAAGCACAGGACCGGGTCCGGTCCCAAGCGCCACAGCTCGTGCAGTTGAAACTCGGTCAGCGCCGTTCCGAGCGGCGCCACTGCGGTCGGGAAATCGGCACGATGCAACGCGATTACGTCCATATAGCCTTCGGTGACGATCGCGTCCGGCCGATCTGTCTTGGCCGCCCGTGCCGCCGACCAGCCATAGAGCACGCGACCCTTCTCGAACAGCGGGTGCTCGGGGGAATTTAGGTATTTGGGCTGTGCGTCGTCGAGCACCCGGCCGCCGAACGCGATGATCCGACCGGCGCGATCGCCGATCGGGAACATGATGCGGCCACGAAAATAATCGAAGGGTTCACCATGTTCGGGTTGCCGGAGCAACCCCGCTTCTGTCAGCAACACCTCGGGAAAATCGCCGGCGAGGCTGCGACGCAATGCCTGCCGGTCGTCGGACGCCCAGCCCAGGCGAAAGCGTCGGATCGTCTCGAGATCAAGACCGCGCCCCCCCAGATAATCGCGTGCGCGCCCGCCTGCAGGCGCCCACAACCGAGCCTCATAGAAGGCGGCAGCGGCTTCCAGCGCCTCGAACAGGGTCTTTTGATGCTGCGCCCGCTCGCGCTCCTGCGGCGTCGCCTGCGGCACGGCCAGGCCGGCCTCTCCCGCCAGCTTCTCGACCGCCGCGATAAAGTCGAGATTGTCGACGCGCATGACAAACCCGATCGCGTCGCCGTGCGCGCCGCAGCCAAAGCAATGAAAAAAGAACTTGTCCTCGACCACATAAAATGACGGCGTCTTTTCGTGGTGGAACGGACACAGACCGGCATATTCGCGCCCGCGGCGAGCCAGTTTGACTCTGCGGCCAACCAGCCCCGAAAGAGATATCCGGCTGCGCAGCTCATCAAGAAAACCGGGCGGAAGAGCCATCCTAACAAAAACCCCTCCGCGGCACGCGGAGCGCGGCCGGCATCAGACGCACCGTCGACAGGGCTCTGCCCCCCTCGCGTTTAGCACCTGTTTGAGCCGATCAGCGAAGGCTTGACGCAGCGACGACATGCTCCCCCACGTATTGACCTATTAAGCCTATCCCGACTCATGTTCCACCGTAATTTAGGCGGTAGTCACTAAGTACTTGAAAACGCGTAGGGTTCTGATGCCTACGGGGTTGACGTCGCAAGGGCGAGCGGCTATTTTCTGGCGTCGCTGTTCGCCCTTGGCGTCCTCAGTCGTCCGGGCAGGCCGCACCTTGCCAGGACCAAAACTGATAATGCGCGTGCCGATGCCGCGACCGCCCGACTGCAACGCAGCGCTCGTCCTCGCGGACGGCAGCGTTTTCTGGGGCCGCGGCCTCGGCGCTACCGGGACGGCAATTGGCGAGGTCTGCTTCAACACCGCAGTCACTGGCTATCAGGAGATCCTGACCGATCCTTCTTATGCCGGTCAAATCATCGCCTTCACCTTTCCCCACATCGGTAATGTCGGTACCAACCGAGAGGATCTAGAAACCACCACACCGGCGGTGCGCGGGCTCGTCCTGCGCACACCAATCACCGAGCCTGCAAACTACCGTTCGAGCGCGTCCCTCGAAAGCTGGCTCAAATCCCATGGTCTCGTCGGGATCTCGGGGGTCGACACGAGGCACCTGACGCGACGGATTCGCGATCTGGGGCCGCCACACGGGGTCATCAGCTATGATCCGGAGGGCGATTTCGACATTACCTCTCTCCAGGCACGCGCCCTCGCGTGGCCCGGTCTCGAAGGAATGGATCTCGCTCTCGAGGTCACCTGTCGACAGACCTATGAATGGACCGAATCGGTCTGGGAACGCGAGTTCGGCTACCGCCGACAAGAGCGTCCGCATCATCACGTCGTTGCAGTCGACTACGGCGCGAAGCGCAACATTTTGCGAATGCTCGCAGCCCACGGCTGTCATGTCACCGTTGTTCCCGCCACCTCCTCGACAGAAGACGTTCTGCGTCATCGTCCTGACGGTATTTTTCTGTCGAATGGACCCGGCGACCCCGCCGCGACCGGTCTTTACGCCGTGCCGGTACTGCGCGACCTAATGGGGTCGGGCACGCCGATATTTGGTATCTGCCTCGGTCACCAGCTGTTGGCCCTGGCGCTCGGCGGCCGGACCCTCAAGATGTCGCGCGGCCATCGCGGCGCCAATCACCCGGTAAAGGATCTGCGCACCGGCAAAGTCGAAATCACCTGTCAGAACCATGGCTTCGTCGTCGACCCCGAAAGCCTGCCTGGGTTCGTCGAGCCGACCCATCTCTCGCTCTTTGACAAGACCAACGAAGGGCTGCGGGTCCTCGGGAAGCCGATATTTTCGGTCCAATACCACCCGGAGGCGAGCCCTGGCCCGCAGGACAGCCATTACCTGTTCGAGCGCTTTGTCGCGCTGATGGGCGAAAATGCCTAGGCGCACCGATATCGACACCATCCTGATCATCGGTGCCGGACCGATCATCATAGGGCAGGCCTGCGAGTTCGACTATTCCGGCGCCCAGGCCTGCAAGGCGCTGAAGAGCGAAGGATATCGGATCGTGCTGGTGAATTCGAACCCGGCGACGATCATGACCGACCCGGAACTCGCCGACGCCACCTATATCGAGCCGATCACCCCCGAGATGGTTGCCAAAATCATCGCCCGCGAGCGGCCGCAGGCGCTGCTGCCGACGATGGGCGGCCAGACCGCACTCAATGTGGCGATGTCACTCAACCGTGCGGGAGTCCTCGAACGGTATGGGGTCGAGCTAATCGGGGCCAGCGAGGAGGCGATCGCCAAGGCCGAGGACCGTCAGCTCTTTCGACAGGCGATGGACAGAATCGGGCTCTGCTCACCGAAGAGTCGGCTCGTGCGCACCTTGGACGAAGCGATCGAAGCGCTCGAGACCGTGGGATTGCCGGCCATAATCCGACCCTCCTTTACTCTGGGGGGCACCGGCGGCGGCATCGCCTACAGCGCACAGGAGTTCGCGGAAATAGTCCGCGGCGGACTGCGGGTCTCGCCGACCCATGAGGCGCTGATCGAGGAATCGGTTCTCGGCTGGAAGGAATTCGAGATGGAGGTGGTCCGCGACCGCGCGGACAACTGCATCATCGTTTGCTCGATCGAAAACATCGATCCGATGGGGATCCACACAGGCGATTCGGTCTGCGTCGCCCCGGCTCTGACCCTCACCGATAAGGAATATCAGCTGATGCGCAACGCTGCGATCGCAGTGCTGCGCGAAATCGGCGTCGATACCGGGGGATCGAATGTGCAGTTCGCGGTCAACCCGGTCGATGGCAGGCTCGTGGTCATCGAGATGAACCCGCGGGTCTCGCGTTCCTCCGCACTCGCCTCCAAGGCGACTGGATTTCCGATCGCCAAGGTCGCCGCCAAGCTTGCCGTAGGCTACACGCTCGACGAATTGGACAACGAAATCACCGGCATCACTCCGGCGTCGTTCGAGCCGACGATCGATTATGTCGTCACCAAGATGCCGCGCTTTACGTTCGAGAAGTTTCCCGGGACCGAGCCGCTGCTGACGACCTCGATGAAGTCGGTCGGCGAGGTGATGTCGATCGGCCGAAGTTTTGCCGAATCGGTGCAGAAGGCGCTGCGCTCGCTGGAGACCGGGCTCAGCGGCTTTGACGAGGTTGCGATCGAGGGTGTCGAGAGCGCCGGCAAGGATGCGGTCAAGGCGGCGCTCGCAAGACCGTCGCCCGATCGGCTGCTGCTGATCGCCCAGGCCTACCGGCACGGGCTCACCACCGCAGAGGTGCATGCCGCCTGCCGGTTCGAGCGCTGGTTTCTCGACCGCATCCGCGAGATCGTCGAGACTGAGGAACGGGTGCGTCGGGACGGGCTGCCGGACGATCGCACCGCGTTTCTGCGGCTCAAGCAGATGGGTTTCTCGGACGCCCGCCTCGGCAAGCTTGCAGGACTCGCCGAGGAAATGGTGTCGGCGCGACGCCGGGCTCGCGGGCTGACACCCGTATACAAGCGGATCGATACCTGCGCGGCCGAGTTCGCCTCACTCACCCCATACATGTATTCCTGCTACGAGGGGGACGGGGTCAACCCACCCGAGTGCGAGGCCGCTCCGAGCGACCGCCGCAAGGTTGTCATTCTCGGTGGCGGGCCGAATCGAATCGGACAGGGAATTGAATTTGACTACTGCTGCGTGCACGCGGCCTACAGCCTGCGTGAGGCGGGCATTGAGACGATCATGGTCAACTGCAATCCGGAGACCGTCTCAACGGATTACGATACCTCCGACCGACTCTATTTCGAGCCGCTGACCGCCGAGGATGTGATCGAGATCGTGCGCGTCGAGGAGCGCCGGGGCACCCTGCTCGGCGTCATCTTGCAGTTCGGCGGACAGACCCCGCTCCGCCTCGCGGCAGCGCTGGAGCAGGCGCGGATTCCGATCCTCGGGACGCCCCCGGACGCCATCGATCTCGCCGAGGATCGCAGCCGCTTCCAAGGGCTTCTGAGCAGCCTTGGACTGCGTCAGGCGATGAACGGCACCGCCTTCTCGGCGGCGGAGGCGGAGGAGATCGCGGCGCGCGTCGGCTATCCGGTGATGATCCGTCCGTCCTATGTTCTCGGGGGGCGGGCGATGGAAATCGTCCATGACAGCACCACGCTGCGGCGTTACATCCGCCACGCGGTCAGGGTGTCGGGGACGAACCCGGTGCTGATCGACCGCTATCTGCAAAACGCCATCGAGGTCGATGTCGACGCGGTCTCCGACGGCCATACCGTCGAGGTCGCCGGCATCATGGAACACATCGAAGAGGCGGGGATCCACTCCGGCGACAGCGCCTGCTCGCTGCCGCCTTTTAGCCTTTCGCCGGAAACCATCGCCGAGATCGAGCGGCAGACGGTCGTCCTGGCCCGGGCGCTCGAGGTCGTCGGGCTGATGAATGTCCAATTCGCGGTGAAGGGCGAAGAAATATACGTTCTCGAAGTCAATCCGCGGGCCTCGCGGACGGTGCCGTTTGTCGCCAAGGCGATCGGCGTCCCGATCGCCAAGGTCGCCGCCCGGGTCATGGCGGGCGAGCCCCTGGCGACAGCGCTTTCAGATGCCGCCCATCGCCGTCGCCGCGGGGGTCATGTAGCGGTCAAGGAGGCAGTCTTCCCGTTTGCCCGCTTCCCGGGGGTAGACCTGATCCTCGGTCCTGAGATGAAATCGACCGGCGAAGTCATGGGGCTCGATAGCGATTTCGGGCGGGCCTTCGCGAAGTCGCAGCTCGGCAGCGGCACCAGTCTGCCGTTTGAGGGTCATGTTTTCGTTTCGGTGCGCGACCAGGACAAGAGGGCCCTGGTCGAGCCCTGCCGGCAACTCGTCCAAATGGGCTTCACACTGGTGGCGACCAACGGTACGGCTCGGGTCTTGGCCGATCAGGGGCTTGCGGTGGCGTGCATCAACAAGGTGAGCGCCGGGCATCCGCATATCGTGGACTTAATGTTGAGCGGCGGCGTGCACCTGGTGTTCAACACAACCGAAGGAGCGCAGGCGATCGCGGACAGTTTCAGCTTGAGACGCACCGCTCTGACCACCGACATCCCTTACTATACGACGGTCGCCGGGGCGAGGGCGGCGGTTCAGGCGATTGCGGCGCTGCGCGCCGGCAGCCTTGAAGTTGCGCCACTACAATCGTACCTTTGATTGCTCCGCCGCGGTCCTCCCCGCGGAATTTGACAGCGGAATGCGAACGCGTCTTTGATGAACAAGATTCCGATGACTGCCGATGGCTACAATCGGCTCCAGGAAGAGCTGAAACGGCTGAAGACCGTGGACCGGCCGGCCATCATTCGGGCCATCGCCGAGGCCCGCGACCACGGAGACTTGGCGGAAAATGCCGAATATCACTCCGCCCGCGACCGGCAGAGTTTCATCGAAGGCCGGCTGGCGGAAATCGAGGACAAGATCGCGCGGGCGGAGATCATTGACGTCTCCAAGCTGTCGGGCTCGGTGATCAAGTTCGGGGCAAGGGTAACCCTCGCCGATGAGGAGACCGACGAGGAACAGACCTTTCAAATCGTCGGCGAGGACGAAGCCGATATCAGCCAGGGTCGACTGTCGGTCACCTCGCCGCTGGCGCGCGCGCTAATCGGCAAGCAGACCGGCGAAAGCGTCGAAGTCGCTACGCCGCGGGGCGCAAAATCCTATGAGGTGGTCACCGTCGCTTTCGGCTGAGCTTCGAGACCGGCTTCGGGTCTTGTAGGGCGGCTTGGTGGCGGGTGACAGCCG
>DATNKF010000064.1:0-7671 GCA_035603555.1 Allostellaceae bacterium | reverse complement strand
GAGGACGAGCCCAGTAGCGAATACGGGCTCGTCGCCGAAAAGATCGAGTTGGCACCCGACAAGCTCTCGGTGCTCTACACCTTGCGCAAAGAGGCCCGATTCCACGACGGCACACCGATGACGCCCGAGGACGTCGTCTGGACCTTCGAGACGCTTCGCGCGAAGGGACAGCCGATGTACCGATCCTACTACGGCGACGTGACCAAGGTGGAAAAGGAAGGCGCGCGCGGCGTCCGCTTCACATTCAAATCCGCGGACAACCGAGAATTGCCGCAAATTGTCGGCGAGATGCCGGTGCTCTCGAAGGCTTATTGGTCGGGGCGTGATTTCGCCAACACGACACTCGACCCGCCGCTCGGCAGCGGCCCGTACAAGATCGAGTCGATCGATCCCGGCCGGTCGATCACCTATCGCCGGGTCCCCGATTACTGGGCGGTCGATCTGCCGGTCAGCAAGGGCCGGCACAACGTCGACGTCGTCCGTCACGACTATTATCGCGACGGCACGATCGCGCTCGAGGCGTTCAAGGCGGGCCAATACGATGTCCGCCAGGAGAATTCGTCGAAGAACTGGGCAACCGGGTACGACAGCCCGGCGTTGCGCGCCGGGCTGATCAAGAAGGAGCAGATCCCGCATCAGAGGCCGAGCGGCATGCAAGGGTTCGGCTACAATTTGCGCCGGCCGCTGTTTCAGGATCCGCGGGTGCGCGAAGCACTCGCCTATGCCTTCGATTTCGAATGGTCGAACAAGAACTTGTTCTATGACGCCTACACGCGCACCCGCAGCTATTTCGACAATTCCGAATTGGCGGCAACGGGCGTACCGCAGGGCGAGGAATTGAAAATCCTCGAAGAGTTCCGCGGGCAAACCCCCGAGCAGGTGTTCACCACCGAATACGACCCGCCGAAATATGACGGTTCGGGCAACATTCGCGACGGGCTGCGCGCGGCGCTCAAGCTGTTGAAAGAAGCAGGCTGGACCTTCAAAGGCGAAAAGCTTGTCAATGACGAGACGGGTCAGCCCTTCGAGTTTGAGATCCTGCTCGTCCAGCCGGAATTCGAGCGCATCGTCCTCCCTGTGAAGAAGAACCTAGAACGGATGGGCATCAACGCCCGAGTGCGCACCATCGACCCTGCGCAATACGAAAAGCGGATGCAGACCTTCGACTACGATATGGCGGTCGTCTCGTTCGGCGCATCGCAATCGCCGGGGAACGAGCTGCGCGACAATTTCGGGTCGACCGCCGCTGACGAGCAGGGAAGCCAAAACGTGCTCGGCATCAAGAGCAAGGTGGTCGACGAACTGATCGAGGAGCTGATCAAGTCGCCCGATCGGGCGAGCCTCGTCGCTCACACGCGCGCCCTCGACCGAGTGCTGCAATACGGCTACTACGTGATCCCGCATTACCACGTTTCAGCGTTTCGCGTCGCCTATTGGGACAAGTACCGGCGCCCCGGCATCTCGCCCAAATACTCGGTCGGACTGGATACTTGGTGGGTCGATCCTGCCGCCGAGCAATCAGTCGAAGCCAAGAAGGGCGAAGTGACAAAGCAGTGACTGTGATCTGCACTGAATGAATTTGGAACGCTCCTCGTCTTCCCGGCGAAGACCGGGACCCATTCCGCGATGGGCACCGGCCTTCGGCGGTGAGACAAGAATCGGTGCAGTCCTTCCGTGATCGCCTACGCGATCCGCCGCATCCTGCTGATTATCCCGACATTGCTCGCGATCATGGTGGTCAACTTTGTGATCGTGCAGGCGGCTCCCGGGGGACCGGTCGAGCAGATGATCTCGAAGCTCAAAGGGGGTGCTGTCAGCGCGACCGAGCGGGTCAGCGGCGAGGGCGGCGAATTCAAGCCTCAGGCGGGCGGCAACGACGTCCGCTATCGCGGCGCGCGCGGCCTCGATCCAGCACTCATCAAGGAGCTCGAAAAACAATACGGCTTCGACAAGCCGCCGCTGGAGCGCTTCCTACTGATGATGCGCAACTATTTGACCTTTGATTTCGGCAACAGCTTTTTTCGCGACCGCCGCGTCGTCGATCTGATCAAGGACAAATTGCCGGTATCGATCTCGATCGGATTATGGACGACCCTGATCACCTACCTCGTCTCGATACCGCTCGGTATCAGGAAAGCAGTCCGTGACGGCGACCGGTTCGATGTCTGGACGAGTGCCGTCGTCATCGTCGGCAATGCGGTGCCGAGTTTTCTGTTCGCCGTGCTGCTGATCGTGTTGTTCGCCGGCGGCAGCTATCTGTCGATATTCCCGTTGCGGGGTCTCGTCAGCGACAATTGGGCCTCGCTGTCGTGGCCAATGCGCATCGCCGATTATTTCTGGCACATCACGTTGCCGATCACGGCGCTGGTCATTTCGGGGTTTGCAACCCTGACAATGCTGACCAAGAACTGCTTTCTCGAGGAGATCAACAAGCAATATGTACTGACCGCCCGCGCCAAAGGACTGACCGAGCGCCGGGTGCTCTACGGTCACGTCTTTCGCAACGCGATGCTGCTCGTCGTCTCCGGCATTCCCGCTGCGCTAATCCATATCCTGTTTACCGGATCATTGCTGATCGAGGTGATTTTCTCGCTCGATGGCCTTGGCCTGCTGGGCTTCGAGGCGGCGATCAACCGCGATTATCCGATCATGTTCGCCACACTCTATGTCTTTACGCTGATCGGGCTATTGCTCAAATTGATCAGCGATTTGACCTACATGCTGATCGACCCGCGGATCGACTTCGCCTCCCGGCAGGTCTGACCCGGCTGGGGCGCCTGTGCAAAGCAGGCAGGACTGAACGGCCTATCGCGGAAATCCAGTCAGCTCCAGCGCGGCCTCGTGCCGCCCGTCATGCCGCCGTCGATCACGAGCTCCGCTCCGGTCATGTAGCTTGATGCATCGGAGGCGAGGAACAAAACGCCATCGGCTATGTCTTGCGCCTGCCCGGCCCGGCCGAGCGGCACTCCGGCTTTGGCCATCTCGTGCGGATCGATCGGCGTATTGCGCCCTGTGGATCCCGATATCTTTGTCCAGATCGGTGTATCGATCACGCCGGGATGCACAGTGTTGATGCGAATATTTTCTCCGGCTGCAGCGCACTCCATCGCGACGGCTTTGGCAAAGAGCCGCACTCCTCCCTTGGTGGCGCAGTAACCGGCCAAGCCCGCCGACCCTCTAAGCCCAGCAACGGACGACATGATGACGATCGAACCGCCGCCCGCGCGCCGCATGGCGGGAACCGCATACTTTACCGATAGGAAGACGCCGTCGAGATTCACGGCGGTCTGGCGCCGCCAGTCGGCCAGCGACATCTCGACAGCCCTGCACATGATCCCGATCCCGGCATTGGCGACCATCACGTCCAGGCGGCTGAAGCGCTGCTCAGCGGCTTCGATCACGCCGGGCCAGCTTTCCTCCAGACTTACGTCCTGATGAAGGAACGCCGCTGTGCCGCCGTTACTGCCGATGTTGTCGACGACCGCTTGACCACTAGCGTCGTCCAGGTCCGTTACTATGACTTGCGCGCCTTCGCGGGCCAATGTTATCGCACAGGCTGCGCCGATGCCCGATGCACCGCCAGTCACGATCGCAACCTTGCCCTGCACCTGGCCCACGGCGTCTTCGCTAACGCGTCACTTGCCCCGGGACGCGTTGATTTTAGTCGATGCAGAGTAGGAAAGGATCCGCTCAACCTCGTCGACTGCGACGCCATAAAGCTCGGCGACCTGGGTACGCGTCATCCCATAATCGACCAAAGCGCGCACCCGCCCGAATTGAGAGGCTGGTATTTTCAGGGTCGCGCGCCTTTCGGGCCGCTGCCGTGGAGGCCGGACCCTCGCCATGGGTAGGTCGCCCGTTGCGGTGGCCATTGGGACCACCGGCGGAATTCTGAAAACGCGCGGCTGGCGCGGTGGATGGAGATCAGTCGGCGAACTCCCATTCACCTCCGCCGCTTCTGTATGCGGCGCCGCCTGCCTTGGCCGGAACAAGTTTTCCGCCTCTTGCCGCGCTCTATCGATCCTGTCGCGATCGTTGCGCGCGTCCGCATTCTGCCAGTCGGTTTGCAAAGGTAGCCCCAGAAGAAATCGTTAACGGTAAATATAATCGGCCACCGGGTAGGTGCAAGGCGTGCATAACTCGGCATCCAGGGGTGATCCGCGGCACCGAAGATTGAGGAGCTGGAGCGGTCAGGGACCATCGCGTCGCATCGATCTGATGCGAGATCCGCGAACAGGCGCTGCGGATCGGGCAGCGCCGCGGCGTCCCATCCTTGAGGTTGCGATCGCGTCGAGCCCAGCGGCGACGAATACCCGGGCGCTCATCGCGTCCCATGCGTTTGCAGCAGCAGCGGCGGTCCGCGACGCATGCTGCGAAAGAGGTCGCCCTGCCGAGCCTGTTCTGCCGGAGTTATCGGGTCGCCCTCAAGCTGCTGGTGGCGGCGGGTGTAAGTCACCCTCATCCGGCGACCATTCGAGGTCAAGCTCGCCCCGTCAAGAATGGTGGGGAAGAGTGTAACACAATGCAGATGGATATTGCGGCAAGAACCCGGATTGTTCTCTTTCGGACGAAGCCCAAATCGATTACAATCAGTTTGCGGGGAGCGGAAGCGGACGGTGACTTCGGATGAACCCTGAATACGTCGAGCACGAGCCCGATGATCGGGTCGTCGCCCGGTTCTTGTGCGAATACCACAAAATTTGGCAACAGCACTTTCCGGGGTTGAATAAGCGGGCTCATTGGCACGTGATCTTTTCGGCACGAACCGGCCTCGAGGAAGGGGTTTCATGCCGATCGATCCATCGCGCCCTTTACGGGTTTTACGGCACCGACATCAGGACTTGCATCGAGAGAATAAAGGATTGCGAACGAGATGGGTTCATCAGGATAGTGGACGCGTCGAACCGACCGTGTGCCGCATCTCCCGGATGTACGATCGCTGGGACCAGCGAGCTAAATGAATCCTTCGATCGTCACTGCAGCGGCACGATCGCAGAGCTTCGTGCTGCATTCGGCGGTCTCGATCGCCTTCACTCGCCAATCCTGAGATACAATCGGGAGGCGGTCGCCGCGATCTTCAATTTTCTGAGCGCCTACGATCAGAAATGGCGGGAAACGACCGAATTCGTCGTCAGACAGAAGGGACTCACCCCGGCGCATGTCAATGACGCAATGGATCATCTCGTCACCTACCAGTATTGGGCGATCATCATGCTGCTGTGGTGGGCGAGCCCGTTCGGCAGCGATCGGCCGAGTTCGTCCGCGCTGGTCATCGACGAGATCAACAGCAGGATGTGGGACACCCTCCGCCTTGGGCACCTCGCGATCAAGGAGCGGGTCGAAAACTTGATTCGATGGGGCTTCTTCGCCGAACAAACAATCAAGCGGCACAAGGCCGTCGCGCTGACGCCCGCCGCCGGCTCCGCCACCAGCAGAAGCCTCTTGGAGGCCAAGCCGTTGCTCGGGGATCTCCACGCCAAGCTGGTATCGCAAGCGGCAGAGGTAATCCCGGCGCGCTCCGCCTAGCGTAAAGCGGCAAGTATCTCCCTCAATAAAGGCGGGTCCGATAGCTTTCCGCGGTGTACCGTTCGGATTCTTCAATGCTGATGCCACCGATCTGGTCGGCGAGGATGCGGCCGAGAGAGGGGAAGTCCGAGCGCCTGATGTGCTTGTCTGGGTTCCACAGATCGGAGCGGATCAGCGCCTTGCCGCAGTGGAAATAGACCTCCTCGGCCGAGATGAGAATCCCGCTGCGTGGGGTCTTGCCGTTAACTGCCAGCGGTTCGAGAAGCTCGGGATCCGTGGTGATCCTCGCGCGGCCGTTGACGCGCAGGGTTTCATTGATGCCCGGCACAAAGAAGATCAGGCCGATACCCGGCCGCTCCACGAGGTTGCCGAGCGTATCGACCCGGTTGTTGCCGAGCCGGTCGGGAATCAGCAGCGTCGCGTCGTCGATCACTTCGACGAAGCCCGGTGCGTCGCCCTTGGGCGAGGCATCGCAGCGGCCTGACGGATCGGCTGAGGCGATGACCACAAACGGCGAGCGGGCGATGAAGTCGCGGCAATGCTTGTCGAGCCGGCTCAACTGCTTCTTGACCGCGCGTTCGCCCGGGGCGCCATAAGCGGCGTGCAGCTGCTCCGCATCGTCGATCACGTCCATCGGTCCGCTCCTCCTCAAAGCGGCGCCACTATGCCCGAGGCGCGGGGAAACCTCCATTGGCTTTGTCGGCGGGCGCGGGTATGACTCGCGAGTTGGCGCTGGAGATTTCGCCCTATGAGTGTCCTGGTTCGCCGAGAGCAGCGGTCTGAAGGAGGCCATCTGGCGCGTGTGACAATCGACAACATCGCCAAGCTGAACAGCCTCAACCGCGAGCTGATGAGCGAGATCGTAAGCGCCGTCGCCGAGGTCGGCGACGACCCGCGGCTGCGGCTCGCCGTCCTGAGCGGTGCCGGAGAGCGCGCTTTTGTCGGGGGTGCCGATATCGGTGAAATCGCAGCACTCGATCACGTGACGGCCCGCAGCTTTATCACGCTGGTGCACCGCTGCTGCGATGCGTTCCGCCGTCTCCCTGTGCCGGTCATCGCCCGCATCGACGGCTATGCGCTCGGTGCCGGGCTAGAGCTCGCCTGCGCGTGCGATCTTCGGGTCGCCAGCGAGCGAGCGATTTTCGGGATGCCCGAGGTCAGGATCGGTATTCCGTCGGTCGTCGAAGCGGCCTTGCTGCCAAAGCTGATCGGTCATGGCCGCGCCCGCCGGCTGCTGTTGACCGGCGAGACGATCAGCGCCGAAGAGGCGCTCAGCTGGGGTCTCGTCGATGCCGTGGCATCACCGGACGAACTCGACGACGCGATAGAGCGCTTCGTCCGGCCCATCCTCGCCGCCGGTCCGCAGGCGGTCCGCCTGCAGAAATCACTGATCCTCGAGTGGGAGGAGTTGCCGACGGCGGCAGCGATTGACCGTGGGATCGATTGCTTCGTCAGCGCCTTTGACACCGACGAGCCGGCGCGGATGGCGGGCGCCCTGCTATCCGAGCTTCGTTCGCGACGCAAATGACCATCACAAAACGTCGCCGCCGCCCGCTGCACCTCGCCGAGGCGTCGGACGACACGCCGCACTATTACGGTCACCGCGAGCGGCTGCGCCAGCGTCTCGTTACGGCCGGGCCGGACAACTTGCCCGATTACGAGCTTGTCGAAGTGATCCTGTTCGCCAGCAATCCGCGCGCTGACGTCAAGCCGCTCGCCAAGGATCTGCTCGACCATTTCGGCGGCATCGCGGCACTCTTGAGCGCCGACCCCGAGGCGCTCGCCTCAGCCGGGCTCGGCCTCGCCGGGATTGCTGCGCTCAAGGCGGCGCGCGAGGCCGCACTCAGGTTGATGCGGTCGGAACTGCAAGAACGTCCGGTGGTCGGCTCCTGGGACAAGCTCGTCGATTACTGCACGGCGCACATCGCCCATGGCAAGGTCGAGGAGTTCCACATCCTGTTCCTCGACCGCAAGAACGTGCTGATCAAGCACGAGCAGCAGCAGCGCGGAACGATCGATCACACACCGGTCTATCCTCGCGAAGTGGTCAAGCGGGCGCTCGAACTCCAGGCCTCGGCGCTGATCCTGGTGCACAACCACCCCTCGGGCGACCCGACCCCTTCCAAGGCGGACATCGCCGTCACA
>DATNKF010000063.1:0-16908 GCA_035603555.1 Allostellaceae bacterium | reverse complement strand
GAGGGTGATGCTCATGCGGGCGCCACGGTCAAGCACCGTTCCCGACTGGCGCGCTTCGCCAACCACCCCAATCTGCGCCAAGTCCAACTGATCCACGCCGAGCTGCATGACGAGCTGAGGGCCAGGGGCTTTACCCTGTCGCCGGGGCAGATGGGCGAAAATGTGACGACCCGCGGCGTCGATCTGCTCGGGCTGCCGACTGGCACCCGCCTCTGTCTCGGCGACACGGCGGTCATCGAGGTGACCGGGCTGCGCAACCCTTGCGCTCAGCTCGACCGCATCCAGCCCGGGCTGATGGGTGCGACCCTGGAGCGCCACCCGGACGGCAACCTTGTGCGCAAGGCCGGCATCATGGCTGTCGTGTTGGCCGGCGGCGAAGTGCAGGCCGGCGATCCGATCCGCATCGAGCTGCCGCCGGAGCCCCACCAGCCGCTGGCCCCGGTGTGATACCCTCCGTCGTTCCGGCGCACCTCTCATAAAGTCATCCCGGGATGGCCCAGAGGGCCAGACCGGAACCTATGAACACCGGCCCATCCACCGTATTAAGAGCCCGTGTTCATAGGTTCCGGGCTCGCAGGCTGCGCCCGCGCCCCGGAATGACCGATCGTTTAGCATTTTTTCTCAAGCTCGTTCGCAGCCAGCCGAGTAAACGGGGCGTCGCCCCGGTCAATGCGCCTCCTTCGCCGGCGTCCCTGGCGGAACGATCTTGCGCATCAGCGGCACCATCAGGGTGGCGACGACGAAGCAGGTAGCGATCACCAAAAAGGCGTCGGCATAGGTCTGGGTCTGCGCCTCTCGCCAGGTCAGGGACCAGAGCTGTTTCAACGCCGCGGCATTGCCGTGTACGGCATCGCCGCCCCATTTTATCGCATTTGCGGCAGTGACGCGTTGCAGCAGATCGGTCATCGCCGTGTTGGTGGTGTTCAGATGTTCGGCCAACCGCAGGAAATGAAGATTGGCGCGATCGTTGAGAATCGTGCCGCAGGCGGCGATGCCGATCGCGCCGCCCAGATTGCGCATCAGATTGAACAAGCCGGATGCGAGCTTTAGCCGATCGGGCGCCAAGTTGCCCAAGGTCAAGGTCACGGTCGGCGCCACGGCGAATAATTGCGCAAAGCCGCGAAAGGCCTGCGGCAGCAGCAGCTCGCGCCAGCCCCAATCGTGAGTGATCGGGGTAAAGTTCCACATGCCGAGCGCGAAGCAGGCGAGGCCCACCATCATCAGCCAGCGCAAATCGATGTATCGCGTGCAGAAGCTGTAGATCGGGATGGCGAGAACCTGGAACACGCCGGTCGAGAAGACGGCGAGGCCGATGTCTAGCGCGCTGAAGCCGCGAACCCGGCCGAGAAACAACGGCGTCAAATAGACCGTCGCGAAAATCCCGATGCCGGTGACGAAGGAGAAAAAGCAGCCGAGCGAGAAATTGCGGCTCTTGAGGGCGCGCAAATCGACGACCGGTTGGGCGTAAGTCAAGCTGCGCCAGATGAAGGCGGAGCCGGCAATCGCCGCGATCCATGCCGTCGTGCGGATCGTCTCGTCGCCGAACCAATCCCAGCGCGGTCCCTCCTCGAGCGTGTATTCGAGGCAACCGAGAAAGAGCGCCATCAGCGCGATGCCGGGATAATCAGCGCCGCGCAGCAGCGCCAGGTTCGGTCGGTCGATGCGCACGAGCATCGGCACCACGACCGCGACGAACACCCCGGGGACCAGATTGATGAAGAAAAGCCAGTGCCACGAGTAGTTTTCGGTGATCCAACCGCCGATGGTCGGTCCCAAGGTCGGCGCCAGAGACGAGATGGAGCCGATGACGGCCGCCGCGATGACCCGTTGCTGCCCGCCGAAATAGACAAAGGCGGTTGTGAATACGGTTGGGATCATCGAGCCGCCGAGAAAACCTTGCAGCCCGCGAAACACGATCATGCTCTGGATGTCCCATGCCCAACCGCACAGCAAGCTGGTGGCGGTGAACCCGGCAGCCGATGCGCAGAAGAGCCAGCGCGTCGACATCACGCGGGACAGCCAGCCGGAGAGCGGAATGACGACGATCTCGGCGATCAGATAGCTCGTCTGCACCCAGGCGATCTCGTCAGGGCCGGCGGATAATCCGCCGGCGATCTCGCCGAGCGAAGCCGACACGATCTGGATATCCAGGAGTGCGATAAAAAAGCCGACGGACATGGCGGCGAAGGCAAAAACCTTCGCCCGCAAGGAAAGCTCCACCCACTCGGTGGACGGTTTTTCCAGGAGCGTGGCAGCCGCGCTCATGACCCGCCGTCTGAGTTCAAGCGCCCGTCCACGCGGGCGGTTACCGAGAGACCAGGACGCAAGCGGCCGAGCCTGGAGGCGTCGCCGTCGAGCAGGATGCGGACCGGTATGCGCTGCACGATCTTGGTGAAATTGCCGGTGGCGTTCTCGGGCGGCAGCACGCTGAACTGGGCGCCTGTCGCCGGTGCCAAGCTCGCGACGTGCCCGTGAAACTCCTGGCCGGGCAGCACGTCCGCCTCGATCGAGACCGGCAACCCGGGACGGATATGCGCGAGCTGGCTCTCCTTGAAATTGGCGTCGACCCAGAGGCCGTGCGCCGGCACCAGCGAGATTAATTGGGCGCCGACCATGGCGTAGGCGCCGGTGCGCGCACTGCGGTTGCCGACGGTGCCGTCGATCGGGGCGCGCAATTCCGTGTAACCAAGGTTGAGCTGTGCGAGGTCGTGGTCGGCCTCGGCCTGCGCCAGTGCCGCCCCGGCCTGCTGCTTCTGCGTATCGATCACGTCGAGCCGCCGCTGCGCTGCCGCGAGTGCCGCGCGAGCCTTGTCCGCGGCAGCGATCGCCTTCTTGTTGTCGGCATCGGCCTGCTGAAAACGCTGGACCGAGGCGTATTGGTCTGAGGCGAGCCGGTGGTAGCGGGTAGCATCGGACCGGGAGCGGACGACCTCGGCGTCTGCTGCTGCGATCTCGGCGTCCGCCTGTGCGACCATCGCTTCCTGGAGCCGGCGAGTCGCATCGAGGTTGGCAAGGGCGGCCTGCCGAGCGGCAACGGCCGCCGTCGCCTTCGCGAGCGCCGCCCGGTAGTCGCGGTCGTCGAGCTTGACCAGCAGATCGCCAGCGCGCACCGCCTGGTTGTCGGTGACCGCCACCTCGGCAATCAAGCCGGCAACTTTCGGCGCGATCACCGTAACCTCGCCGCCGACATAGGCATCATCGGTGGTTTCGATGAAGCGTCCGATCGTCCACCATTGGTGCGCGTACCAGGCCGCGCCGAGCGCGATGCCGAACACCAGCCCGGACAGAGCGAGCCGTCGGATCGCTGGTCTCAGATCACGGCGGGGCGGAGTGGCAACCACCCGAGCCTGGGCGGAACCCGCGTCGAGCTCGACAGCGGTGCTCATCGCAGAAAACTCCGATTAGGAGGAGGCGTCGGGTTCGGCTTCGGTGCGAGCGGCGGCGGCGAGGTCGCTCGCGGCGACAGAGTGCAGCAGGGCGCGCAGCTCGGCGGCGCGCCTGGCGCCGAACACCGCCTCAAACTGCGCCTGCGCCTCCGCCCATCCCTCGACAGCGGCGCGCAGGCACTCGGCACCGGCCTCGGTCATCCGCAATTCCTTGCTGCGGCGGTCGGTGCTTCCTTTCACCACGGAAATCAGGCCATCACGCTGGAGCGGCAAGATGTTTCGTCCGAGCGTCGTCCGATCCATCACGAGGGCCGCGGCAAGGGCGTTGATGCTCATCGGCCCCAAGCGTTTGAGCTTCGCGAGGATCGAGAATTGGGTCGAGCGCAGCCCGCTCGGCGCCAGGAAGTGGTCATAGAATTGGGTTATGTGCCGGGCCGCTTGGCGGACGGCCAGGCAGTTGCATTGCTCGGGCACTAATCGAGTGTCGGCAGTCATCGCCAATTCCTCTTGATCTGCGTGCATATGCGCCTATTTAAGCGCATCTACGCCTATGTCAACCGCCGACCGAGGATTTGGCATGTCCCTGAGCAGCCGGGCACTTGATGGCACCGCGGGATCCCCGGGATTGAAGACGGTTGCTCCGGCAACTGGAAATCGGCAAGACCCGCGCACGCGTCTTCTCCCTCCGCAGGCTGCTCTTCCGCGACATCCTGCGCGTCGGCGCGGTCGCCGCGCTGATCACGGTCCAGACCAACCTGACGATTGCCATCGCCACCGGCATCGTCGGAAGCTTTGGTACCGGTGCCATCGCCGGATACGGTATCGGCTCGCGCCTCGAATACCTGCTGGTGCCCCTCGTCTTCGGCCTGGGCAGTCCGCTCGTCGCCATGGTGGGCACCAACATCGGTGCTAACCGCCGCGAAGGCGCGTTGCGCATGGCGTGGATCGGCGGCGCCATGGCAGCCGGGCTGTGCGAGATGATTGGCCTGTGCGCCGCCGCATTTCCGCGCGCCTGGCTCTCGCTGTTCGATACCGACCCTGCCATGCTCGACGCCGGATCGCGCTATTTGCACACGGTCGGGCCGCTCTATGGATTTTTCGGTCTGGGGATGGCGCTCTATTTCGCATCGCAAGGGGCCGGACGGCTGCTGTGGCCGTTGCTCGCCAACGGCGCCCGGCTCGTCATCGCGGCGGGCGGCGGCTGGCTGGCGCTGCGTTGGACCGGCGACCTGTCCGTTGTTTTCGCCGCATTGGGCGCGGCGCTGACCGCCTTTGGTTTGCTCAATGCCGCAGCCGTCGCCGGCGGCGCCTGGTTCGGCCGGATCGCGGCGCCACGGCTCGGCTTCCTCGTGGTGCTGGGCCGCCAGAAACCACCCGAAAGTAGCGGTTCGTCCCCTCTCCTATCGTTTCCAAAGAAAGAAGAGGTAACCTGAATTCCCAGTGGCTGCGGCGCAGCCACGCCTGGCACGAGCACGATCGCCCGCGCCGAAAGCGCTCGGCTCTACCCGCGAAGCGGCTGCCATCGCCTGCTGCAAAGGCCCTGAGCAGCCGCTACAAATTCGGTTAATTACGAAAAAATGGTTATCGTGTGATCCGCCTCACACAAGGCGGAGCACCGCAGGCATAACCTAGAGGGATTGAGGGAGGGCTTCCGATGAAGAGCACCGGCGTTCTGGTTAAGCTGAGCGGTCCGCTTGACGGCCATCGCGCCGCCCTCGCCGCC
Source organism: Allostellaceae bacterium (assembly GCA_035603555.1). GTDB lineage: Bacteria > Pseudomonadota > Alphaproteobacteria > ATCC43930 > CGMCC-115725 > AP-15. The sequence continues at coordinate 11,799 of DATNKF010000063.1, read as the reverse complement.
GCAGTGCCCGCGGAGCACGAGATCCAGCCGCTGTTCACGGTGGCAGCCGCGCCGCCGCCCCCCGGCCAGGCGGCGGCAGCGGTCCCGCAGCACACCTGGGTGTCGGTCAAGCCGCGAGGCGACGGCTTGGCGGAGCAAGCCGCCGTCCAGCATCCCTGGGATATGGCGCACGAGATCCGGCGCCAATTGGGTGCCCGCGCGTTGGCTGCGGAGCCGGATTTGGAGCAGGCTTGGCTGCCCGACGTGCCGGGCGGCGAAAATACCCCGGCGAGGGCAGCGCGCGCCGAGGACCCCAGCGCGCCCGATGGAGAAAAAGGGGCGCCCTATGTGCGGGGCCCACACCCGAATTGGCACCTCGATGACGATTATTCGCAGCTGCGCGCTGCCCGCGAGGCCGCGGGCAGCGCGCAGAGCACGATCAAAATAGTGCATCTCGACACGGGATACGACCCGAAGCACAAGGCCCGCCCAGAATTCGTCGCGACCAATGAGGAAAGAAATTTCGTCGACACGGATCGGCCGAATAGCGCCGAAGACATGACCCCTACATCGGGCGTCTTGCTGAATCGCGGGCATGGAACGGGCACTATCGGCATCCTGGCCGGGCCCAAGGTCACCGGGGTGCGACTCACGCAAGACGGGAAATCGCTCGACGGAGAGACATTGGGCGGCGCCCCGATGATGAGCATCGTGCCGGTACGCATCGCCAATTCGGTGGTCCATTTCGGCACCAGCACGGTTGCGCAGGGCATCGATTATGCGGTCTCGATCGGTGCCGATGTGGTCTCGATGAGCATGGGCGGACTGCCCTCGCAGGCCTGGGCCGACGCGGTAAATAAGGCCTACGAGGCCGGCATCGTGGTCGTCTGCGCCGCCGGCAACAATTTCGGCGGCCTGCCGACCGGCCTCGTCGTTTATCCGGCGCGTTTCGATCGGGTCATCGCCGCCTGCGGCGCGATGGCCGACAAGAGCCCCTATTTGAACCTGCCGCCTTATGTGATGGAAGGAAACGCAGGACCGGCGAGCAAGATGACGACTGCGATCGCCGCCTACACGCCGAACATCCCGTGGGCGCGGCTGGGAGTGCCTGACTGGATCGATCTCGATGGCGGAGGAACCTCCGCTGCCACTCCGCAGGTGGCTGCCGCTGCGGCTCTGTGGCTGCACAAGAATGGCGGAAATTACCCGGCCCGCGACTGGCGGCGCGCTGAAGCCGCGCGCAGGGCGGTGTTCGACACCGCCTTTCTTGGGGGCAGCACCCGTCGGCCCGACCCATTCCTCGGCTGCGGTCTTCTGCGCGCCGCGGACGCGCTGGCAAAAAGCAGAATCGAGAACCTGACACTGACGCCGCGCGACGACGCGAGCTTCGCATTTCTACACCTGCTGAGCAGCATCTTCGGTGTGACCGGGGACGAGTCGGTCGATCTCTATGCGCTGGAGCTGACCCAGCTGGCATTGCACTCGCGGGCGGCGCAGGACGCGATGCCGGACCCGCAAATTCCGGTGGAGCAGATCACGACGCAACAGCGCCGTCGGTTCCTGCAGGCCATCCTGGACGAGGGGAGAAGTTCGCGTGCGTTGCGCGGCTACCTCTCGCGTACACTTGGCGCCAGTTCGGTTGCTTCGACGGTCCCTCCCCCACAGCCCGAGCCTGCAGGCGATGCGGTTCAGAGAGCAGCGGCATGGCGGCAGGTCCTGCCGGCACCCCCTACCAGCCGCCGGCTGCGCATTTTCGCCACCGACCCCGGCGGGAGTGCCACACTAGAGACGGCGTTCATCAACGTTGCGACGGTCGAAGTACCCTGGGAAGCAAAGAAAGGCAGCGAGAACCTGCTCGCGCCGGGCCCCGTGGGGGAATATTTAGAAGTGGTCGACGTCGATCCACCGAGTGGACGCGTATACGATCCCGTCGACCTCAATTATCCTTACTTACTGGCGCAGGACGGGCTAGCGCCGTCCGAAGGCAACCCTCAATTCCATCAGCAGATGGTCTACGCCGTGGCGATGCGGACGATCCGCAACTTTGAGATTGCATTGGGACGCCGGGCGTTGTGGGCCGAGCGGGAGGTCGAGGTTGCGGCGCATGACGGCAAGGATGCCGAGCAGCGGGCAACCCGGACATTCGTGCGCCGGCTGCGAATCTACCCTCACGCGTTACGCGAGGCGAACGCTTACTACAGCCCGGACAAGCGGGCTCTGCTCTTCGGCTATTTTCCTGCGAGCAGTTCGCTCGGAAGTGGACAGTTGGTTTTCACTTGCCTGTCACACGACGTTATTGCGCATGAATGCACCCACGCACTGCTCGACGGTATTCATCCCTACTACCAGGAGCAAACGAACATCGACGTACCGGCCTTCCATGAGGCCTTTGCCGATATCGTCGCCATCTTTCAGCATTTCACCTTCCCGGAATTGTTGCGCTTTGAACTCGACCGGTCGCATGGCGAACTGTCGCATGGGGAGTTGATGGCCAACCTGGCCAAGCAATTCGGTCAGGCAATTGGACAGAGAGGCGCTTTGCGAAGCGCGATCGGCACGCCGCCGAGCCGGGACGAGTACGCAGAGGCGCAGGAGCCGCACGCGCGAGGCAGTGTGTTGGTCGCTGCGGTGTTCGACGCGTTCCTTGCGATCTACAAGCGCCGTACCCAGGACCTGATGCGCCTCGCTAGCGGTGGCAGCGGCATACTGGGCCCCGGTGCGCTGCACCCCGATCTCGTCGGAAGGCTCGCCGAGGCGGCAACCAAATCAGCGCAGCACGTGCTGAAACTCTCGATCCGGGCGCTCGACTACATGCCGCCGGTTGACCCGACATTCGGCGATTTTCTGCGCGCATTAATAACAGCGGATTCGGACTTGGTACCAGACGATAGGCTCGGTTACCGGATCGCCTTTATCGAGGCGTTCGGGGGACGAGGCATCCCGGCCGACAGCGTGCGCACCCTTTCGCCCGAAACTCTGCGTTGGCAGACATTGCAGCCTGAGGCGCAGCCGCCAAGTCTCGGCAAATTCATACGAGAAAACATCGATCTGGGCTGGGACGTCCGCGGGGATCGGCAGACCGCATGGGCAGGCGCTCGGACCAACGCTTGGCGCTTGCACGAGTGGCTCTCGGATCCTGCGAATTTTTCGGACCAACATGCAACCGCACTCGGTCTCGATCGCAGGCTCCCGCCCGAGAAGGGCGCGGATGACTACAGCGGTCGGCGAGACGCCCACAATCGCCCTCGTTTCCAGGTGCATTCGGTTCGTCCCGCACGGCGCACCACGCTCGAGGGAGAGATGCGCACTGACATCATCGCGGTAATCACCCAGCGCCGTCCTCTGGCGATAAACGGCGGCGATCCTGTCTACTTGCGCGGCGGCTGCACTCTGGTGCTCGACCGCCGCGAGGATGTGCCGCCAATCCGCTACAGCATTACAGTGCCGGTATCCAGCAATAGCCGGGCTGAGAAAGTATTGAACAACGGCATGGCCGCAATGGCGGCCGAGCGAACGCCCTATGGCAGCCACGGACTGAACGAGCCGTTTGCCATGCTGCATCGATGCTGAGGGGAGTAATGAAATGGCGCGCACCAGCACTGCAACGACCGGCGGTGGAGCTCCGGGCAACGGCTCACTGCCGAGCTTGGGCCGAGCGTCAGTCCGGATGTATCGCCAGGGTCTCGGCGATTGCTTCCTCGTCACGTTGCCAAAGGAGGACGGGACATCGTGGCGGATGCTGATCGACTGCGGCGTCATCCTGGGCACGAAAGACACTGGGGCCCGGCTTGCAGAAGTGGTCGAAAACCTTGCCCACGACACCGACGGGCGGGTGGATGTGCTGGTCGTGACGCATGAGCACTACGACCATGTCGCCGCCCTCGCTGGCCCGACAAAGCTCTTCTGTGGACAGCATGAGGCCCGGCAAGAGGGGCAGTTGCAGGTCGGTGAGGTGTGGTTCGCCTGGACCGAAGACCCCGGCGATCCGCTCGGCCGAAAACTGAGCAAGGCTCGGGCCGATCAGGTAAATCGGCTCGCCGCAATGGTCGGTGGGTTGCAATCCAGCGATCGAGCAATGACGCCGGCGACAAGCGATCTCGCAAATGGTATGGCCGAGCTGATCGGCAGCTTCTTCGGGCTGGACCAGGAGGACTTCAAAGGGGCTCGCGATCACCTCGCCGGGCCGGGCCTGGCCGCCGCCAACGGGTCGGCGAACGGCGCAAATGGCCAGGCGAGACATCTCGGGGCGACGGCCAGGGCAATGGAAAATGCACGCGCGCTGGGCGGCGCCGACGGCAAGCGGGTGCGTTATTGCAATCCGAGCGATGCGCCTTGGACCAGCCCGGATCTGCCCGGTGTGCGCATCTATGCTCTAGGCCCGCCACGCGACGAGGGCCTGCTCAAAAAAACCTTTGCGAGCGACGAGGTGTACCATCTGGCGGCGCACGAGACCGCGAGTACAGCGTTTTTTGGTGCAGCGGGCCTCGACCCCGCCGCTCCCGGGGCTGGCCAGGAAGACAGCTGGTTCCCGTTCGATGCCACATACTGCCGCGAGCTGCGCGACCCGACATCCGACGCGAGCGTCCGGATGCCCGAAGCCACGGCCGAGTTCCTCCAGCGTCATTATTATGGGCCTAGCAGCGACGTCGGGGACCAGGACCAGAGTTGGCGGCGCATCGACGAGGATTGGCTGGGCAGCGCCGCACAATTCGCGTTGAACCTCGATTCGGCGACCAACAACACGAGCCTCGTTCTGGCGATCGAGCTTATCCCCGGCGGCGAGGTGCTATTGTTCCCGGCCGACGCGCAGGTCGGCAATTGGCTGTCTTGGCAGCAAGTGCAGTGGACATTGGACGGCAACAAGACGGTGACGGCCGCCGACCTATTGAAGCGAACCAAGTTCTACAAGGTGGGTCACCACGGCAGCCATAATGCCACTCTGCGGGAGCACGGGCTGGAGCTGATGCCGCACGGCCTGGCCGCCCTCCTCCCGGTCGACCACGAGATGGCGGTCAAGAAACGCTGGGACGGGATGCCGCTGCCGGGGCTGATCGACGCGTTGCGGGCACAAGGTGCGACGGTGGTGCGGATGGACGACGACCACCTGCCGAACGACCCGCGCTTTCGCGCCAGCGACAAGCAGGGCCAATCCTTTACCGGCCCGCTCTTCTACGAATGGGTAATGGAAGGTTGAGGCCGAGTCAGACCGCTGCACGGCCGGCGTCCCCGAGCGCGGGCGCGCCGTAGAGGTCCCGGGCGCGTTTTTCGAAGGCGCCGACCATGCGGCGCACCGCCTCGCTAAACAGCACCTCGATAAGCTTTTGCATCAGCCGGGATTTGAATTCGAAATCGACATAGAAATCGATGCGACAGCCGCCCGGCACCGGCTCGAACATCCAGTGGTTGTTGAGGCGGCGAAACGGCCCCTCGGCATAGGTCACGTCGATGCGGCGCGGCCGATCGAGGGCCACGCGCGAGGTAAAGCGTTCGCGAAACATGCGAAACCCGATAACCAAATCGGCGACGACGAGATCGGCCCGGCGCTCCTTGACGCGGGCGGCGAGGCACCACGGCAGGAACTCGGGATAGCGCTCGATATCGGCGACGAGCGCAAAGAGCTGCTCCGGCGTGTAGCTCAGTACACGCTGCTCGGCATGGGTCGGCATGCGCGGAATTCAGCCGGCTGTGGCGAGCTTGGCGGCGCGGGCGGCGCGCAACTGCGCGAAATCCTCCCCGGCGTGATACGAGGAGCGCGTCAGTGGAGAGGCCGAGACCATCAGGAAACCCTTGCCCAGGGCAAACCTCCGATAAATTCCGAACTCTTCCGGTGTGACAAAGCGAGCGATCGGATGATGCTTTGCTGTCGGTTGTAGATATTGGCCAATAGTTAAAAAATCGACCTCCGCGGCGCGCAGATCGTCCATTACCTGCAATACCTCGGTGTTGTCTTCGCCAAGACCGACCATGATCCCGGATTTGGTGAACATTGCCGGATCGCGCCGCTTTGCCTGGTCGAGGAGCCGCAAGGAGTGAAAATAGCGGGCCCCCGGCCGCACCTCGCCATAGAGACGCGGAACCGTTTCGATATTGTGGTTGAAAACATCGGGCTTGGCCGCGACGACCGCTTCGAGAGCCCCCTCCTTGCGCAGAAAATCTGGGGTCAGAACCTCGATAGTCGTTGCCGGAGCCGCGGCGCGGATCGCCGTGATCGTGCGCGCGAAATGTTCCGCACCACCATCATCGAGATCGTCGCGATCGACCGAGGTGACGACGATGTGCGACAGCCCGAGGGCCGCGGCGGCCGCGGCGACGCGCTCAGGCTCGTGCGGGTCGAGACGATCCGGCCGGCCGGTCGCGACATTGCAGAAGGTGCAGGCCCGCGTGCAGACGCGGCCGAGGATCATCACCGTCGCATGCTTCTGCTTCCAGCACTCGCCGATATTCGGGCAAGCCGCCTCTTCGCATACCGTGTTGAGCGAAAGCTCGCGCATCAGCCGGCGCGTCGCCTGGTATTCGGGCGAGCCCGGCGCCTTGACCCGCAGCCAATCCGGGTTGCGCGGGATCGGACTGTCGGGACGATGCGCCTTTTCGGGATGCCGCAAGGTAATCGGGGCCGCGATCCCGCTCGGATAAATCATCGGCTAGAAGTGGATGGCTCGCCCGTTAGCGTCAAGCTGCTGCACAGCAGCAACAGCGGGCCAGCCTTGTCTCCCGCCCGACCGGCACCATCAGCCCGGTCAGGGATTGGGCCGTGGCATCGGCACCGCGAGGTAACAGCCGAATTCTTTTGCAAAATCCACCGATACACGCGCGTGGACACGGCCCTGCCGGTCCAGGAATTCGGCATGATCGTCGAAGGGCACGATCGCGCCATGCCAGATATTCGGATGGATGTAGAGTCCTCGGCTGCCGTCACACCAGAACGTGGTGAAGCGTTCCGGGGTCACATCATCACCGGGCAGGGCAAGCGGCACTGCGAAAGCTTCTCCGTGCAGCGGCCAGAATAGCTGACCGCCATCGGGGTGATAATTGGCGCGCCAGATCAGCGCGCGGCGACGCCGCTTTGCTGGACCGTTGGTCGCGGCCTCCTCCGGCCAGTTGCTCCAGCCAAAAAGATAGCTGTCGCCGACAGCGTTGTTGCGGGCATAGAGGGTCTCGCCTTTCCACCAGAATTCGAAGACGCCTTCGGCCACACCGCCTTGATCGCCCGAATTCGCATCGATCGGCCGCCAGCCTTGTGCCGGCCAACGGACGATCTCGATCGGGAAGCTCTCCGGCTGATCGACGAGGCATCCATATCCATCGAGGTTCTGATCGCTCGCCGCTACGAGCGCTGTCTCGTGGGCGCGCCGCACGCCTGTGGTTGGCACATAGGCAATCTCCGCCTGATCAAAATTCATGATGGCTTGCGCTCGACTAGAAGTGGATCACCCGACCGTACGCATCGAGCACGGCCTCGTGCATCGTCTCCGACAGGGTCGGGTGCGGGAAGATCGTGCGAATGAGCTCGGTCTCGGTGGTCTCCAGCGTCTTGGCGATTGTGTAGCCCTGGATCAGCTCGGTGACCTCGGCGCCGATCATGTGGGCGCCCAAGAGTTCGCCGGTCTTGCCGTCGAACACCGTCTTGACCATGCCCTCGGGCTCGCCGAGCGCGATTGCCTTGCCGTTGCCAATAAACGGGAAATGGCCGATTTTGACCTCGTATCCGGCATCACGCGCGGCCTTTTCCGTGAGGCCGACGCTGGCGACCTGCGGGCGGCAATACGTGCAGGCCGGGATGTTGCGGATATCGAGCGGGTGCACGTCGTTGATCCCGGCGATCCGCTCGACGCAGATCACCCCTTCGTGGCTCGCCTTGTGCGCGAGCCACGGGGGGCCGACGAGATCGCCGACGGCATAGACCCCGGGCTCGCCGGTCCGCAGCCATTCATCGACGACGACGTGCGATTTCTCGACCGCGACACCGGTGTTTTCGAGACCGATGTCCTCGAAATTGCCGACGATACCGACTGCGAGGATGACGCGCTCGATCTCCAGCTCGCTCCCCTGCCCTCCCCCTTCGATACGGGCGGTGACACTCTTGTCGGTGCGCTCGATTGCCGCGACCGTCGCTCCGGTGTGAATCCGCAGCCCCTGCTTTTCGAACGCCTTGCGGGCAAACGCCGAGATCTCCTCGTCCTCGACAGGGAGCACGCGATCGAGCACTTCGACCACCGTCACCTCGGCACCCATATCGTGGTAGAAGCTGGCGAATTCGATCCCGATCGCGCCTGAGCCGACGACCAGCAGCGACTCTGGAATGGCTGTCGGCACCATTGCTTCCTTGTAGGTCCACACGCGATCGCCATCGGGCTCCAGCCCCGGGAGAGAGCGCGCCCGCGCCCCTGTCGCGAGCACGATATGCTCGGCGCTGAGTTCGGCAACGGGCTCACGGTCCTTTTCGACCGTGAGGCGCCCCTTGCCGGCCAGGCGGCCGTGACCGTCGAAGACAGTGACTTGGTTCTTCCGCAGCAGATGGGCAACGCCATTGGAGAGCTGCTTGGCGACGGCGCGAGAGCGCGCGACGACTTTTCCGGCATCGAAGCGGATGTCTTTGGCGGAAAACCCAAACTCGTCGAGGCGATGGAGCAGATGGTGAATCTCAGATGCGTGCAGCAGTGCCTTGGTCGGGATGCAGCCCCAATTGAGACAGATGCCGCCGAGATGCTCGCGTTCGACGAGTGCGGTCTTCATGCCGAGCTGTGCCGCTCGAATCGCCGCGACATAGCCGCCCGGCCCACCGCCCAGGACGATCAGGTCGAAGGAAGTCTCGGCCATCGCGCCGTCTCTGCCCTTCCCGTCACAACAGCATCGTCAGCGGATCCTCGACGAGCCTTTTGAAGGCCGCCAGGAATTGCGCGCCGACGGCGCCGTCGACGGCACGGTGGTCGCAGGAGAGGGTGCAGCTCATGACTGTGGCGATGGCCAGCGCGCCATCGTTGACGACCGGGCGCTGCTCACCGGCGCCGACCGCCAGGATGCCGCCGTGCGGCGGGTTGATGACCGCGGCGAAATCGCGCACACCGTACATGCCGAGATTCGAGATCGAAAACGTCCCGCCCTGAAACTCTTCGAGCTTCAATTTGCCGGCGCGTGCCCGCTCCACGAGATCCTTGGTCTCGTTGGCGATCGCGGCGAGGCCCTTGTGATCTGCTGCCTTGACGATCGGTGTGATCAACCCGTCATCGAGCGCCACCGCAACCGCGATGTCGACCCTATCCCACAGCAGGATCGCGTCCTCGCTCCATGAGGCGTTGGCCGCCGGCACCCGACGCAAAGCGAGGGCCGCGGCGCGGATCACAAAATCGTTTACGGAAATCCGGTAGGCCTCTGATTTGCTGTTTAGCTCGGCGCGGATCTTCAACAGCGCGTCGATCTCGCAATCGATCGTCAAATAGAAATGCGGAACGGTTTGCTTGGATTCCGTCAGCCGTCTGGCGATGACGCGCCGCATCGCGTTGAGCGGTCGCTCGGTATAAGGCGGATTCCCGGCGAGCGCCGCCACCCGCTCCTTCGACAGCACCGGTCCAGCCGGAGGCACCAATGGCGCTGGGGCGGCAGGCCGAGCCGTAGCAGGAGCGGCAGGAGCGCCACGAGCGGCTGAAAGGGCCGCATCGATGTCGGCTTTTACGATACGCCCCTGGGGCCCTGAACCGCGGATCGCGGCGAGGTCGATGCCGGCGTGCTGCGCCATGCGGCGCGCCAAGGGGCTGGCGAAGATCCGGCCGTCGCCGCGCTCCCGCGAGGGTGCCGACGCCGCCGGCGACGCGGGTTCGGACGTAACGTCCGGCGGCGGGGGACTTTCCTGTTCTTGCCGGGACGGCATAGCCGGCGGCGGTGGAGCTAAATTCGCCAAGGCCGAAGCTTCCTCGCCCTCGCCGAGCAGCAACGCGATCGGCGCGTTGACTTTGATCCCTTGGGCGCCTTCCGGAACCAGGATCTTGCCGATTGTTCCCTCGTCGACGGCTTCGACCTCCATCGTCGCTTTGTCGGTCTCGATCTCAGCGAGCACATCGCCGGAGTGAACCTCGTCGCCTTCTTTTTTTAGCCACTTGGCGAGGTTGCCCTCGGTCATCGTCGGCGACAGCGCCGGCATCAGGATCTCGATCGGCATATCCTAATCACCAAAATGGGCGGTGACGTTCTCTTGGGGTCTAGCGGTAGGCGACCTCGCGCGCCGCCGCGACGATGTCCTCGACCTGGGGCAGCGCGAGGCGCTCGAGGTTGGCGGCATAGGGTAATGGGACGTCCTTGCCGGCGACGCGCTTGGGCGGCGCGTCGAGCCAGTCGAAGCACTCTTCCAAAACGATGGCGGCGATCTCGGCGCCGATCCCGGCAAAGGACCATCCCTCCTCGACCGATACGATCCGGCCGGTTTTCTTGACCGAAGCTGCGACCGCGGCGGTATCGAAAGGCCTCAGGCTGCGCAGATCGATGACCTCGGCCGAGATGCCGATTTTCTCGAGCTCGTCGGCGGCTTGCAAGGCAAGCTTTACCATTCGCGAGAAGGCGGTGATCGTAACATCCTCGCCGGTTCTTGCGATGCGCGCCTTGCCGATGGGCACGAGGAACTCGGCATCTACCGGGACCGGGAAGCTTTCCCCGTAGACCAGCTCGTGCTCGAGAAAGACGACCGGGTTTGGATCGCGGATCGCCGCCTTGAGCAGCCCCTTGTGGTCGGCGCCGGTATAGGGCGCCACGACCTTGAGCCCCGGAACATGCGCATACCAGCTTGCATAGCATTGCGAGTGCTGTGCGGCGACGCGCGAGGCGACGCCGTTGGGGCCGCGGAAAACGATCGGGCAACCCATCTGCCCGCCCGACATGTAGCGCGTCTTGGCGGCCGAGTTGATGATCTGATCGATCGCCTGCATCGCGAAATTGAAGGTCATGAACTCGACGATTGGCCGCAACCCGGCAAATCCGGCACCGACGCCCAGCCCGGTAAAGCCCTGCTCGGTGATCGGCGTGTCGATGACGCGGCGCGGTCCGAATTCTTGCAGCAAGCCCTGGCTCACCTTGTAGGCCCCCTGGTATTCGCCGACCTCCTCGCCAAGCAGAAATACGGTGTCGTCCCGCCGCATTTCCTCGGCGATCGCGTCGCGTAACGCCTCGCGCACGGTTATGGTGGCGGTCGTGCCGGTGTATTCGGGCTCGGCTGCCGGCACACTGCGCGGAGCCGCCGGTAAGGGCCGAGCCGGTGCCGGCGGTCGAGCTTCAGCCGGGGTTTCCTGGCGGGCCTTGGAGAATCGTGCCGGCTTCTCTATCGTGCCAACATCTTCGCCGTTTCCTGCGATCACCGCGATCGGTGTATTCACCGCGACGTGATCTGTACCCTCCGGGATCACGATTTTGGCGAGGACACCTTCGTCGATCGCTTCGACCTCCATCGTCGCCTTGTCGGTCTCGATCTCGGCAAGCACGTCGCCCGCTCTGACAGCTTCACCCTCGCTCTTGATCCAGCGGGCGATTTTCCCCTCGGTCATTGTCGGGGAGAGGGCCGGCATCAGGACTTGGGTGGCCATGGGTTATCGCATCTCCTGCGGGCGAGGGTCAGGCTTCCGCCAGTACATCCGTCCACAGCTCCGCCGGATCAGGCTCGGGGCAATCTTGCGCGAATTGTGCGGCTTCAGCCACGATGCCCCTGACCGCTCCGTCAATCTCCTTCAGCGCCGCCTCTGTCGTCCCTCCGTCGAGCAGACGCTGCCGCGCCTGATCGATCGGGTCGTGCTCGGCCCGCACGCGATTGACCTCTTCTCGGGTGCGGTATTTCGCCGGGTC